>CAZFLB010000186.1:0-3229 GCA_964518945.1 uncultured Acidobacteriota bacterium
ATCAACGTTATCAGGTCATCTGCCCTGGCGTTTGCATTAGGAGGTGCTGTGACGGCTGCGGGCGGTATGCTGCTCTCAATGTTCCTTACATTTGATGCCTCACTCGGCGTGATATTCACACTAAAAGCACTTGTTATCGTCATTATGGGAGGTGTTAGCGATATCCGAGGAACGATTGTTGCAGCATTTATCCTTGGCCTTGCCGAAACTACTGTCGCAGTCTTGATAGACCCCGGCCTGACCCTTGCAGCTGCCTACGTTCTATTTCTCATAGTACTTTTGGCGCGCCCCGAGGGAATTTTCGGGAGGCGAACAGCGTGACCAATCGTGAAAAACGCAATCTCGCGATTTCGTGTGGGTTAAAGACTGCGTAGAGGTTATGCGATGGCTTCTTGATGGGCCGCGTGTATCCGGAATTATCAATGTCGGGAGCGGCGAGGCCAACTCTTTCGCAGAACTAGCCGAGTCCGTTTTCGCCGCAATGGGGGTAGAACCAAGCATTGAATGGGTGCCAACCCCTCAAAATATCGCAAAGGGGTACCAAGCTTTCACGCAAGCCGACACTCGCAAACTTCGTGACGCAGGATGCGAACTAGAGTTCACGCCGTTTAAAAAGGCAATCGCCCTCTACGTCGACGAGCTGAAGGCGAATCCCCCCTAGGGCTTGACCACAAAAGACTTCTCTGCCGAAGCAGGAAACCCGTAACTGCTATTCGCCCGAACTTCGACAATATGGCGACCTGGCCCTAGTGTCCCCAAAGGGAGTGACACCTTCCAGAGATGAGAGGATTTCTGGGCCTTGGGGAGCTTCCGTGTGCGGGGAGACAGGGCCCTACCTCTTGCCTCCTGCTCACCAGCAACTAGCTCTAAATAATGCGGATCTTCTTCTCGGGTTTTGTCCATCGCCTGCCACGCACCTTGGCGATTGAGGCGAAATTCAACCGTGGTCGCCTCCGAACCATTAAACACGTTGGCATAGAGATCTCCGACAGAGCCAGATTCGCTGGGCTTAATCGTTAAGTTGATTTGGTGGGAGGGCTCACTCCGTGCAGCATGAAATGAAATCCGATAAGAGTCCTTCTCAACGTGAAGCTCGGGCCATCCATTTGGTGCGCCGTCACTCATGGTTGCATGGGGGATTTGGTCCTCGTCCAGAGCACCGCTCCACCAGCTCCCACACACTGTGACATTGACTAAGTGGTGGTGGGGCTTCTCCCCACCCCAGCCGTCCTTGCGCCCAAAAAAGAAATGCTCCTGAACATGACGGTGAGCAGACACTGAAAGCGTGGCGGGGCGGTCCTCAAACAGCTCAAAGAACTCTTTCTTTTCGGCCACGCCACCAAGTGGGATGTGCATCAAGAAAACGACGAGCTTTTCTCGAGGCACAAGGGCCAGATCATTGCGCACAAAGTCCAAAATGTCTGGCCTCAGCCGTGCTTCGTAGGTTGGTTTTCCGCCTTTTTGACTCCAAAAAACGTTGTCAAGAACCACAAAATGTGCCGGACCCCAATCCAAGGAATATGTCGCCGGGCCAAAATGACGAATAAACGATTCGATTTCGAGCTGGTCGATTGCCTCTCTGTTCACGTCATGGTTCCCAACAACCTGAAACCAAGGAACCCCTATCTCTCCGATTACTTCAGACAAGGGCTTAAAGAGGCCCAGATTGTCGAAAACCACATCGCCAAGCGTGACGCCAAATGCCCCGCCCCAGCCGACTAGGCCATCTACGACATCTTCAGCAATCCAATCAACTTCTTGCTGATTGCGAGGCTGGGTATCGCCAAAAAGCAAAACATCAAAGGCCTCGGGCTCGTCCTGAGGGAGCAATGGGAAGTTAATGGCCTCGGGCAAGGGCCCCGTCGGGGGAATTCCAGGAATACGGGAGTCCGGGGAACCTTTTGGGCGATGGATATAAAAGAATTGAGGGAGATTGTTTTCGTCCACAGGGACCATCCACCCCGAGGGCTTGATTACAAAAAACTCATCGGCCTCCTCCGCTGGCAATCGCCATCGACCGTTTTCGTCTGTTTGCACAACCTTTCTTCCATTAGAAACGCCAACGCCTGAAAGCCGAGGCTCCTTCTCACCCAGAATTCCATCTCTATCGACGTCGTGAAAAACAACACCGCTGGCGAATTCCGCAGCATCTTGGGCAGATGCAAATCCCAGGACTAAAGCACCTATACAAAGAGGAAAGGCAATGAGTAGCTTTATGTGCATATCAGCGGCTTAGATTCTCGTGCCCCCGCGCGGTAACGGAAGCGCATTTTGGGGAATTCCCCGACTCAACCAAAATCGCATCATCTGCCAAGTTGACCGTGGGGCAAACATGCCGCGGGATTAACTCCAGAGTCACTCCGAGCGCAGGCGCATCCCCGTCCACCGCCACAAAGGGAAGGTGCTCTTCGCTTGCGGATTGAGCAACCCAAGAATTCTCGCCGACAACAGAGGCAATTGGGTTTTCGCAAGAAGAGTCAAGGGCCTTGCTCCCTGCATCGCAAGTGAATTGAAAGCGTGACGGGCGCGAAATCACCTGAGACAAAACTGTTGCGGCAACTGAAAACCCCGGGATGCCAAAAGCTTGACTCGTCGAATCCCAATAAACCACCGTCCCTGGGCTAATCCGATGATCTCGGTCATCAAACCCCGACCAGTCCAAGGCAGCTTCAAAAGAGGGGGTCCCACTCGTCAAGAGGCTCAGTCGGCCTTCAGTTCCTGCCGGGCCACGGTTCTTATCCAAGTGATTAGCCAAATCGCAAAGTCCACGAAAAAGGGGCTCACAGGCCGCCGCTCTCAGTGCGGGGTCATCATCACGCACATCACCTTCGTAAAAATGAAGCCCACGGAGGCGAGAACCGGCCGCTGTCGACGTCGCCTGAATCCTGTCCTCCTGATCGAGGGGTATACCCGATCTCCCCTGCCCCGGATCAATGTCCACCCAAATCCCCAAGAGCTCGCTCTCTTCTTGGATAGCAACCGAATGGGCCGGGTCTTCTGAAAGAAGCGACACCTCATGCTCCGGGTAATCCGCGGCAAGCTGGGAAAGACGCTTTAATTTCGGGCCATGGTGGGCCATAGCAACAACAAGCTCTATTGAATGTTCAGCTGTTCCCAGCAAACATGCCGCCTCACGAGTCGTCGCACACTTAAAGCGACACACTCCCGCCTCGAGCAATATTGTGAAGACTTCTGGCACCTTGGCGGTTTTGATATGAGGCTGCCACCT
>CAZFLB010000187.1:0-4206 GCA_964518945.1 uncultured Acidobacteriota bacterium
CCAGTTCATTAGATATGTCCCTAAGTAAGAGCAACTACCTTTTGCAACGTAGAGGGCAATATTCAATGTTGCGATTTTTTTGAGATTGGCCTGCCGTACTAGGACCTCATCGAAAATCGGCTGTATTAAATATGCAAGTCCAGCAGAACTCGCCCCAAATCCAATCATAGCAACGCACGCAAAACCAAAGCGCCCCCAATAGGGCGACGCAAATCCTAGGAGGCGTCGGATCTCACTCACTGTGTATTCAATGCTATCAGTCGACTATCGTAAAAGGTCAAAGGACTATTAGCCAGATGCTATTGCTAACGCTTTCCCTAGCCGGCGGACACCTTCATCAATCAGCTCTTGCTTCGGAAAACTGAACGACAGTCGCAAGTAGTTCCCTCCCTTTCCGTCATGGAAAAACGGGCGACCGGCTACGAATGCAACTTTTTCGCGTTCGATTGATGTGGTAAGCAGTAATTCCGTATCAATGTTCTCCGCTAGCTCTATCCAAACAAAAAATCCACCGGCCGGTTTGTAATATCGTGCATGTATTGGGAAATACTCCGCGATCGCTTTTATCATGCTGTCTCGTTTCTTTCGATATAGTCCGATAGAAAACTCGACTTGCTTCTCCATTAAGCCGCGACTACCGAAATCAAAGACAAGACGCTGTGTCAGGGAATTCGCACATTGGTCAGTCCCGAGCTTGCAGAGTCCAAGTTTTTCGACTAATGAAGCGGTACCTGCTACCCAGCCTAACCGAACCCCAGGCCCAAATATCTTAGAAAAGGTATGTACGAATATGACGTTGTCCGTGTCTATAGACTTAAATGAGGGTATTGGCGATTTATCATATGCCAACTCAGCATAGGCATGGTCCTCAACGATCGGCACTCCAAAAGTTTGACATAATTCAGCGATCTTCTTTCGGCGCTCAATTGTTGTCGTTCGTCCGGATGGGTTTTGGAATGATGGAATCACATAAAGAAATTTCGGGCTTATTCCAGAACGTTTCAAATCTTTAAGTCGTTCTTCAAGAGCGTCGGGGTTGAGCCCGAGTTCATCTGTCGCAACTGACACGAGCCGCGCTTCATATGTGCGAAAAATATGCAATGCGACCATGTATGTTGGGGCCTCTATCAAAACAACGTCTGATTTATTGATCAATGCCATCGAAGTCAGATTCAACCCGTCAACGCCACCAGATGTGATGAGGATATTGTTTTTCTGGACCTGCACATCCTCCAAGCGTTGCATTCGATCTGCAACCCACTCCCGAAGACTGCTAATGCCAAGATTTGGTCCGTAGTTTAGGGCCGTTTCAGCCTCATCGTTCATTACTCTTTCCATCGACTCTCGGATCGCTTGCAGGGAAAAAATCGCAGGGTCCGGAAGCCCTCCAGCTAGTGAAATGACGTCTGGCCGTTCAGCAAGGCCTAAAATCTCGGATACCGCATGAGAAGGCGCAAAAAGCTGCATGCGATTCGAGAAGTTACTCTTACTATTCAGTGAAGCCATCAGGATGTCGCTCCTTAAACGTCAGTGCTGTTTCAATGATTGGTTGCAGTTCTTCGAACTTTGGCGCCCAGTCTAGTTCTGAGCGAATTTTGCTCGAAGCCGCAACGAGTTTGGCCGGATCTCCTTGTCGTCGAGGTGAAAACTCGCGACGAACCGAGCAACCTGTTATTTTTTCAACCGCCTCTATGACTTGCAGGACTGAATGTCCCGTCCCGGTTCCAATGTTATAGCTGACAGAATCACTTCCCGAACGCAATTCCCCGAGCACTCTCGCATGGGCGTTTGCGAGGTCTTGGACGTGCACGTAATCCCTTATGCAAGTACCGTCCGCCGTTTCGTAGTCTGATCCGAAAATCAAAAGCTCCGCGCCGTTTCCGATCGCCGCATCGCATGCCAATGGGATTAAATGTGTCTCGGGGCGATGGTCCTCTCCTAACTCTCCGCTCTCATGCGCTCCAGCTGCATTAAAATAACGAAGGTTTGCATAACGAATTTCGTGAGCGTGCTCAAAGTCGGCAAGCAGCCATTCAAATATCAATTTCGTCCGTCCGTAAGGATTGATCGGGTGTTGAGCGTGTGATTCTTCTATCGGAGTTGTCCGTGGGTGTCCGTAGGTTGCGCATGTAGATGAAAATATCAGGGTTCGTACATTGTTCCTCGCCATCGACGACAATAGTCGCAACCCACCGGCGACATTATTTCTGTAGTATTTGCCCGGGTTAGACACAGACTCGCCAACATACGCTTTCGCACCGAAATGTAGTACCGCATCGAATTCCTCACTAGATAGTAAGTCGTCAAGCACTGATGATGTAGATTCTTGAGATAAATCTGCTTTGATGAGAGACGCTCCGGAAACGGCGGCCGCATGTCCTTCGCTTAGGTCGTCCAACACGAAAACCTTCTCTCCCCGTTCCAATAGTTCTCGAACAGTATGAGAGCCCACGTAGCCAGCACCACCGGTCACGAGGACAGCCGCCATTTCAACTCCGCCCGATGCCGAAGTAATCAAACCCCATATCTTTAAGTCTTATAGGGTCGTAGATATTTCGTCCATCGAAAATCACAGGCTTTGTCAATAAATTACGTATGTCATTGAAGTCGGGTTCTCTAAATTCGTTCCACTCTGTAACCAGCACTAAAGCAGCCGACCCAACACATACTCCATTAGCGGTATCACAGTACTCAATGTTTTCGGAATTGGATGGCAGATACTTTCGCGCCTCACTCAGTGCTTCAGGGTCGTAGACTTTTACGGTTGCCCCACCCTCCATTAGAGCGTGAATTAAGGGGATAGAAGAAGCTTCTCTCATGTCATCTGTGCGAGGCTTAAAGGCTAGGCCCCAGACTCCTAATGTTACTCCACGCAGGTCCCCAAAATATTTCTTGATCTTATTGAATAATACAAGTTTCTGCTCACTGTTTATAGCCTCAGTAGCCTTACAAATCTTGAGGGACTCGCCAACATCCATTCCAGTCCGTATAAGGGCCTGAACATCCTTCGGAAAGCAAGATCCTCCATACCCTGCCCCAGGAAACAGAAATGAAGGCCCGATACGGGAGTCCGTCCCTAGGACTTGTCGGATATGATGAACATCAGCACCGACTTTTTCGCAAAGCCTAGCAATTTCATTAATAAAGCTTATACGAGTCGCCAGCATAGCATTCGCTGCGTATTTAGATAGCTCGGCGCTTTCAGGGTCCATTATTAAAATAGGATTACCCGTACGCACAAACGGCTTATAAAGCTCTGCTATCATACCGGCCACCTGGGGGTCGTCGGCACCAATAACAACACGTTCAGGATTCAGGAAATCATGAACTGCACTGCCTTCCTTGAGAAATTCCGGATTTGAAACCACAGGGACTGAATGTTTAGAGTTCTCCGATAAAACTTGTTTAACAACCCGATTCGTCCCGACAGGCACCGTACTTTTCAAAACAACAACGATTTCATTGTTCAAGACCCTGCTTACATCGGTGGCTGCCCTTAGAACATGTGAAATATCCGCCGACCCGTCCTCGCCAAAAGGGGTTCCGACGGCAATAAATAGTACACGAGAGTCTCGAACTGCATCGTCTAACTTTGTGGTGAAATCCAACCTGTTGCTGGAGATATTTCGTCTTACCATCTCTGAAAGCCCCGGCTCATAAAACGGAACTTTGGAGTTGCGCAGTTGATTGATTTTATCTGCATCAATGTCGACCGCGATTACGTTATGCCCGTTCTCTGCTAGGCAGGCAGCCGCGACTAGCCCAACATAACCTGTACCTACTACGGCAATTTGCATGAATTATTTTAGAGTTTATTGAGTTGCTTGCCGTAGTTTATCTCGTTGCTTTACGGACCTGCCAGTATTGTTTTTGTCTGAAGTTATTTTAATCAAATGTGATTGAAGTGCTAACATCAACAAATAGTGAGGCAGCTAACTATTGGGCTGGATTTCAGGCCTACTCTTGTTCGTCCTACTGGAGTGGGGCGCTATTTCCAAGGACTTATGACAGCATTGGCTGAGTTGGATTCATATAACGAGTACACCCTGTTTTCGAGCTCTTGGAAGGATCGAGCCTGTTTCAGTATCGAGGGAGACAATGTACATATTGTCGACAGAAGAGTTCCGGTACGGGTACTTAATAAGTTGTGGCACTACCTCGAAAGGCCTTCGCTCGATGTTTTATGCAATAAACAATTCGACATCG
>CAZFLB010000188.1:0-11985 GCA_964518945.1 uncultured Acidobacteriota bacterium
CCCAACTCGTCAGCAATGATAAGAGACCACCCGCCATCCTCACTAAAAAAGGCAGCCAACGTAAAAGTTCCACTCGGAACTATCTTGTCACTGAATCTCAGCGCAACATCGGTCATTAATGTCGTCGGACGATCCGCGCCCATTCGCCAATATGCGCCTGGAGGAAGCAGCGAGAGAACGTCACGGCCTTTTGATTCTGGACCTACAAAATCGACCCTCACTTCGCCGCCACCAATTTCTATACTAGAGGAACCGGGTTTATTACCATGGGCATAGACTTGGTTGCCAAAACTAAAACTAATTAAGACCGCCGCGAGCGCTGCTGTTAAATTTTGATTTGTCACAATACACCTCATTCCTTAAGCCGCCAACATCCTAGTCCAACCCTTATTATCGCTTACCGGATTAAGCTACTGGGAAATAGCATCTGTAATCGCCGTGCCGAGGACGTCTCGATCTTGAAAATTCACAAAATAATCCACGATAGTACCATTACCATCTACGAGGAACAGAGTTGGAAATATGTTTACATTCCCAAGGTCTTTCCGCAATTTTCCAGTCAGATGTAGATTTGGAAAATTAACACCATGTTTTTCGGAGTACTCAAAACGATAGGAATCGTCGTACGGCAATTTCAAGAGTCTGTCAGCATTAAGACCGACGACCGTAAACGATTTATTGGAAAACATGTTCTGCACCGAAACAAGTTCAGGCGTAATTTTGACACAAGGGGGGCAGTTCGTGAACCAAACGTAAATCAGCATTGTTGTGCCGGAATATTTACTCAGATCGAAATCCTCCCCTCCGAAACTCCGACCATGGATCGGCGGCATTCCCTTACCTTTCCATCCTGTAAGCGTCCGCTCCACCTCCAAATTAAAATTGTCCGATTCTCGAATCTTTTCGACATCGATCTTTATGAGCTCACCACTTTTGGGGTCTTGTTCGAAAAAATCAGGAATTCGGGGGTCGGCAGCCATAACAGACAAGACTACGGCAGCTGCCTCCGGTCCATAAAACGCAAAATTGTCTGCTATTTCTGTAAGTGACGGAAGTCGACCTTCCGTTTGTTCGAATTGCACAAGAAACAAAGGAATACTGAAAAATGCACTGGTTAGTTTCTCGAGTGCAACTCGCTCTTCATCTGATGTGAAAACCTCATTAAACAAGTGCGAAAGCACCAGACGTTCCCCGGGCTTGCTGTGTGTCTTTATATACGAAATGATCGCCTTTTCTACATCATCAGCACCCAATGTCGCTGAACTAGTTAAAATCATACTTACGGTGACAATCCCAATTACTCTCATGCCCTCTCCACTCTTTATCGAATAGTCGACTTTTATAGTAGATATACTGCTCTTTCAGCGCAAGCTCCAATAGCATCTGCCATAGAACTGTGCGAAAAATAACCATTGACCACTTATTCCCTTCGTTACAGCATACTAAATTGCTAAAATTCTAGTACAGGAGGTTTATTAATGATTTTCCGCTCGGTCACATTCGTCGGAGTGTTGGCCGTTCATTTATTGATAACCGTACACTTAGCTGAATCTCAGCAGCAAAAATTCAAAATTGGCGGTGGCGCTGGATTAGCACTAATGTCTAACGCCGCGGTCGATCACGGTAAGACGGCTGCTATAGGAGGCTTTTTGGGGTACAGGTTCAGCAATAACTTCAGTCTGGAAACTGGCTTTCAATTCGGACGTCCTAACCGAGTATACAATTCCTCTGGCAGTGCCCTAGACAACACTCCAGATATCCCCGCGTTCAGATATCAAGTAAACCAATACAACTTGGATTTATCAACTGTATTCCACTTGGGTCGACGACAGCCATTTCATCCGTTTATCTACGGAGGCGCTGGAATAATGCGGCGAGACGAGACTCGAACTGATATCACTACATCTGTAGATGATGTGACCAACCAAACAATAATTGAGTCCCAAGAAATCGTGAGAGACAGCTCAACGTACACGCCGACGGGCCACATCGGAATCGGCGCGGAAATTTATTTTTTTCATAACCTTTCTGCTCGTATAGAGTCCAAGCTCTGGGTACCAAAGCAGTGGGAAAACAGAACGTTTATGCTGCTTTTTTCAGCCTCGTACTACTTCTAGCTATTTGCACCTCTCAAGGCGCCCCAATATTCTAATCGAACAGATATCGCTAGCTCTGACTGTAGTCTCGTAACATCTTCTTGACTTCTATTTGATGAAATTCCTCTTGCACGATCATAGTGCGTGCAAACTCCTCGAGATAAACGCTTGCACCCTCGACCGCTGCTAGAAGCGAGACATATAATCTGACTGCTTCCTGCTCGTGCTTAAGGCTCTCAGAAAGTATGTCCCGCAAAGCATGCTTGAAGGTTTCTTCGAGAGGCGCAACGCTCAAAGAAGGATGCCCGCCCAGTCCGGTAAGTATCTCACCAACTTGTTGAGCATGAGTCAATGACTCAACCGCTTGTCCTTTCATGAAATCAACAATAGGCAACCGATTGGGTCCAGTTACCATTAATGCATAGTGTGTATAACGAACTACACCTGCCAGCTCCTGCTCCAAAATTGAATTAAGAATCTTCACCGTGTCGTCTACATTAAGCTCACGCATGTCAACCTTTCTGCCATACCCTGACTATGCATCAAATAAGGAGTCATCCTGTATGACTAAAATCTTTAGAGAACCCATCTCGAATAATTACTCTCTTGCCAGAGACCTCGATATAACCACGTTTATCAAGGTCCTTAATCATCCGTGAGACTGTCTCACGTGTAGCACCAATCATGCCAGCGATATCTTGGTGTGTGGGCCTCTTAAACGCGACTCTGCCATCCTCTTGCCTTTCGCCATATTGGCTAGCCATCTCCAAAAAAACACGCGCCACACGGCCATAAACATCATGTAGAGCTAAATTTCCGATCTGGCGATTGGCTTTGCGCAGGCGAGTGGTAATTGTACCTAACAGAGCAATAAGCACATGCGGCTTTTGTTTTACGATTGTGAGAAAATCGCGCCGTCTTAAAACTAACAACTCCGTATGCTCGACTGCGATTGCTGTCGCCGAACGCGGTTGCTTATCCAAGAGACTCATCTCCCCAAAAAAATCATGTTTCGCAAGAACGGTCAAAATAATCTCTCTCCCCTCCTCGGAAGAAATTGTCACCTTTACTTTTCCGTCAAGGATCACAAACAATGCGTCGCCAGAATCCTCCTCAAAGAAAACGACACGTCCTTTCTCATATTTCCGCTCTACTGTTACCGAGGCAAGGCTCTCAAGGTCTTCTGCATCCAATTTTGAAAACATCGGAATTTGGGATAACAACTCGGAGCGTCTCACCTCTCACCCATGCTGCTGTGTTTAATAGTCATATTGTAATTCTACGAATCTGACACACCAATCCATTATCTTAACGGCGAACATTCGATGCTAATGCTGCGACAGCCAAAACCAAGTCTGGCCCACTCACTTTACCTTGAAAACCGAACTCGCCTGAGTCGCCCACTTGAAGGATTCCCAGAGAAGCGCAAACCGCCGCCGGTTCATAATATATATACTCCGTTGAAACATCTGTGAATAAATGATCGTAACCAGCTGACCGCTTGGCTGTCACGTAGGCACTTGGATTAAGAAGCTTTAAAACAGCCCCGAAAGATCTCGCTAAATCAATCCGACTCACAAAAGTCTCGGGTTGAAAGGTGTGGTTCGGGAATACTTCCAGAACACCCAATTGAAGCAACTTGCGAATATATTGAGCCGCCCAGTTCCCATTAATATCTGTTGCAATTGAATTTGAAGTGGCTTGCATTGCATCAAAAACGGTTCTGAATTCCAAATAAAGCAGCGCTGCCAACTGATCTCGACGAATTTGACTAGCCCCAGCGATCTCAAGATATTCAACGGGCAACTTAGAGCTATTTAGTTCAAAGCCTATCTCTTTGAGCCTTTCTTCGATTTCTTCGTCTCTAGGCCGCAGTCGAGATGCAACGCTGTACGACTCGTATGCCCGCTCGACATCTCCAGCCTTATAGAAGGATTCTGCGAGCACACGGTGTGCACTCCCATTCTCTGGCTCAAGTGCAATCGCAGCTTGTGAGTGCCCCAGCGCACGGTCTATACTCCGGCCAAGCAAATCTATCTCAGCCGCTTCAATATATAACCAAGACGACTCCGGAGCAGCGATTATAGCTTCCACATAAGCATCCGACGCCGCATCGAAGCTCCCATCTTTCGCGAATCTGCGGGCCTTCCCTAATCTACTTTCTGCAACTTCCATTTGCCAGCGATCTCCGTACGAGCTCACTAGGGGGTAGTTTGGGTCCGCATCTCGGAGCCTACTTAATCGCTTAAACGCAGTATTTTCATTACTTGAAGCGATCGCAACAAGGAAATGCCCGCCTAATCCTGGAGTATAGCTCGCCATGTTTTCAATCGATCTCCCGAAATACTCTTCGGCTAATGTCAAATTGCCACTACGTAACTCGACAAAACCACGAGCTACTATAAGCTCCGGCAACTCACCGTATTGCTTGCTCAGAGCATCCAAAGTATTCGCTGCAGTTGCCAACTCACCTTCCTGCAGATTTATCCATGCCATCGTAAAGTTGTTTTGCTCTCGCTCAGACAATTGTTTAGGCGCATCCAAGACAATGTTCGTAACGATATTCCATCCCGGGACATCCCTCACGACAAAGTCCCGTTTCGTTGCACAACCAAACGCGACAAAAATCACTAGTTGAATCACCGCAAAACGAATACGAAAAATAGGCGCGCAAATAAATGCCCGTATGAGATGGCACAGATACCTGATGAATTCTTGCGAACTATGACTCATTGTGATTTCGGGGTGATTTCACGTCAAAACACTATACACTTTCGATCTCTTCTTTAGTTATCGGCCCATGCCTAACGATTTTCAACGTTCCTGTAGTGACATCAACTATAGTAGAAGGTAACCCACCAAAAGCTCGCCCAGGATCAAGAACCAAATCGACACGTGTACCGAAAACGCGGTCAACTTCTAAACCGCACGAAATTCCTGGATTCCCGGACAAATTTGCACTTGTCGAAGTTATCGGACCCGCTGCTGCTGCTAGTGATCGAGCAAACGGATGAGCACTTACTCTTACCGCAACCGTACCATGACATGAAGCAGCTGCGACACGTTCTTTTGCTTTCAAAATCATCGTTAGCGGTCCGGGCCAAAAGTGCTTCGCAAGGCGCAAAGCAGGCTCTGGGAGCTCACCGGAAACACTAGATATTTGTCGATAATCACTAATAATACAGGGCAATGGCTTAGAGCGCATCCGAGACTTTATTTCAAAAAGCCTATCGCAGGATGGCTTATCTAGTGCTGACACACCCAAAGCATAAGATGACTCAGTCGGATAAGCCACTATTCCTTGCTCGGCTATCACGTTAGCGCCCATTGCTATCAAATCTCGATGTGGAACACTTTGGTCAAAAACTATACGCATAAATAAGAATCATTCCAAGCAAGGAACTCCCGTCAAAACTCTCACCGTTAAGGCTTTCGTGCTCTAGGGTGGTGTTGATCGTACACTTTACGCAAACGTTCCCTACTGACATGTGTATAGATTTGGGTGGTTCCAATATTTGAATGCCCCAACATCAGCTGCAAGCTGCGTAAATCGGCACCACGTTCAAGTAAATGAGTAGCAAACGAATGCCTAATAACATGAGGTGATAGGGGTATGCTAATAGCTGCGTTTTTGCCATAGCTCCTAATGATTTGAAAGAACCGCTGGCGAGACATCCCTCTCCCTAGCCTACTGAGAAACAGTGTACTTTCATGTTTTCGTGCCAGAAGCAACCTAGGGCCCTGTAAGTAAAGCTCAATCCATTTCTTAGCAGACCGACCATAAGGAACCACTCGCTCCTTCCTGCCCTTTCCTTTGCAAACCAAGTACCCAACGTCAAAATTGAAATCATCCAGGCCTAGTGAAACGAGCTCCGAGACCCGAACACCTGTCGCATATAGTAATTCCAACATCGCCTTATCCCGCGCTCCTTCCGGAGTAGATACGTCCGGAGCCTCCAACAAACGGTCAACCTCTTCCATCTTAAGATAAACCGGAAGCTTCTGTATGATCTTTGCGGAGTCAACTTCCTCAGAAGGGTCCTTTTTTAAATACCCCTCTAATGATGCAAATCGGTAGAATCCTCGCATCGCAGATGTTGCTCGACTAATAGAACGAATGGACATACCGTGTCTATGGAGGTCTCGAAGATATGCTCGTATATCAGATGATTTACATTCCTTTAGAGAACGACCTCGACCTTCAGCAAACACTTCAAGTCTGTTGATATCACTCCGATAAGCCGCCAAAGTATTCGGAGAAAGTCCCCGTTCAACCTCCAAATAGTTCAAAAAGGCCTGTTTCAATACCGAACCACAATGCCGAAATATTGACCATTACGTCGATGCGCTCGCACTCCATTAGCATCAACCCCTCCAAAGCGATTGTAAGTGTACCGGTAGCCATAACTCACACCGAATCTCCTTGTCGCGTTGTAAGTGATTGACAAATCATAATCACTGACACTCGTTTCACTGCTACTCCTGAACCCGGAAGCCTCCATTGTTAACGCTACGGCAGGAGTAAGATAGAGGCGAGTTTTAGCACCAAACAAAGGAAGATTTTTAGTGAATTTCGGCAACATTTTTTTTAGAGCACCTGACTCATATGTACTATCAACTTCAAATCGAGCCCATTCTCCGAAAACTGCGATATAACCATACCTTTTCCTAATAAGATAATACTCGAGACCAGTTCGTAGTTGTTCTAGATCAAGAGCCGAATTCATCGGGCTTTCAGCCGGGAAAAGGGTCCCGGAAATCAAATAATCTGAGACCCCGTCTGTAACGGCCTCATACCTAGCCGCTAGCCAGCGGAAACGCACTTTCATCCGACCTGTAATACCTACGGTCACATGGTAATCGTGTCCGTTTTCATGAAGCAAGCTTAAGTCCAGCAACGAGTCTACAGTCTCTCCGCTACCATCGGTCGGGGTAAACTTATATGCTAAATTGGGTTGCCAGCGGCGTACTTCCAACTCCACTAAACTGGTTTCACCCATATTCAGATTGCGAGACGTTCTTTGAGCAATAGAATAATTCGGTAACGCTAGAAACCCCGCTATCAATAAAGCACTCGTCTCTATTTTCATCGTAGCGCCGATGGGAGAAAAATCTGTAATGCCTGCTCAAACTCCCTAATTCGCAAAAGTTTGCACGCACAAACAAAGACAAGAATGCTTGCAAAAATTGAGCCCAGAACAGAAACGATGCGTGTCCAAACGAACTCGTGTCCGAGCCACGAATCAGTAAAACTGAAAGTCATTAGTGCCACTCCACCCATTAATAAGGAGATCGCCGCTGTTTTGAATAGCACACCCAATACCTTATCAATGTTCAATTCCCCCACACGCTTGTTAAATAAAATCCACAGCGCGACTAATGAAATAGTTGTTGTGAGAGAGGTCGATAACGCCAAGCCACGATGATCCATCCCCAACACGATCACGAAAAGCCAGTTTGTAAAAACGTTGAAAACCATACTTGCTAAACTAACAATTAACGGTGCCCGTATATCCTGGAGCGCATAAAAGCCGTCGTTAATGATTTTCACACCAGCAAAACTCAATAATCCTATTGCATAAAATCTAAGCGCTGCTGCGACTTGTAGCGTGTCCTCGGGACCGAAACGACCCTGTTCAAAGATAAGCCTCGCAATGGGAACTGCCAAAACGAGCAAACCAATAGTTGCGGGGACAGTGAATAGAATTACGAGCCTCATGGCCACAGAAAAAGTATCTTTAAAAGTTTGGTCATCGGAACGGGCTGCCGCGCGACTGAGCGCTGGAAGAGTGGCGATTGAAACCGCAACAGCTATGAGACCCAGTGGCAAATGAAGGATGCGGAATGCCTGAATCATCCAAGTCAACCATCCTTCTCCTCTTGAAGCGAAAATTGAATTCACGAAAAGGTTAACCTGAACCGTTGAAGCAATAAGCGCTCCGGGAGCGAACAAACGTATTACCTTTCGCATGTTCCGATCCCGCAATGAAAATATGAGGCGGTATCGGTAGCCTAATCGAACAACAAAAGGAAGTTGCCACAACAACTGCAACAGTCCCCCAAACAAAACCCCGCATGCCATTCCTGTGGCGGGATGATGACCATATCTGGGAGCAAGAAAATAGCCAATCACGCCGACGACAATGGCTCCAACGTTGAAAAAAGCAGACGCCAATGCAGGAACAAGAAAGCGGCCGCGGGCATTTAAAACCCCCATCGCAAGAGCAGCTAAACTCACAAGAAACACAAAAGGAAACATTACTCGCGTAAGAGCTACTGTCAGTTCCCTTTTAGTTAATGACCCATAGACAGTATCGTTAACGATAGGTGTATCAAAACCATCTCCTGGAAACGCCAGTCCAACAATAGAATCCGCATAATAAATACCAAGAAATGTAACCATCCCCATCAACAAAACAATCAGGTTCAAAACCAAATTCACAAGCCTAAAAGCTGCCTCCTCGCCTTCTTTCTCATTGATCTCTGAGATTGTTGTCACAAAAGCCTTGCTTAACGCACCCTCACCGAACATATCTCTAAGTAGGTTCGGTATACGAAATGCAGCATAAAAAGCGTCGAGACCTATTTTGGCAGAGAACAGGTAAGCCAAAACTTGTTCCCGAACAAGCCCAAGCACCCGAGAAGCAAGCACACCTGCACTCACTGCTCCCGCTGACCGCGCAATAACCTCGCCAGGAAGGTCGGACGAAGGTTGCATCTCAAGCTCTGAGGAACCGACTTGCTTGCTACGCGAGGTACTCTTCTTGTCGGAAGAGGCAAAAGCCATGAGGAATCATAGTACATTTCATGGTATCTTTTTTCCTGACCCAGAGGATATGCATACTGACATAACGGAAAAAACCAGCAATTCGACCCATTCGCCTTCACAGAGCAGAATTCGATGGTTTGAAAGTCTTCCCCTCGCTGGATTATTGCTTGGGTTCTGGATAGTACTATCTGGAGAAATCGATGTTTTTCATTTAGGGATTGGTTTTGTTATTTCTTTAGGGCTGGCTCTCGGAAGTTGTCACTTCTATTCCATCGCGCCATGGGTTGGGCATAGGAACCGCCATCCTTTTTTCTCGTTCCCATGGACGAGAATCCTTTTTTACCTACCTTGGCTCGGTTGGCAAGTACTATTAAGCTCGCTACAGCTCGCTAGGCTTATACTAAGCCCCAAAATGAATCTTGACCCTAGTCTTGTCAGATTCAAACTAACCCTACCTAGCAACACTGCCCGGGCAACACTAGCCAACTCTATAACATTAACTCCAGGAACCGTTACTATCGATTCAATTGACAATGAATTTCTAGTTCATTGTTTAAATGAAGACGCAGCACAGACGATTCGTTACGAAAAGACTAACGACATGAAATCCAAAATAAGAGACATTTTCAACAAAACCGATAGAGCATAAATATGTTCACAAGCACATTAGCTACGGGATTGGCATTAATGATGGTTCTATCATTAGTGCGACTGATTCAAGGACCTACTCTTTGGGATCGCTTAAGCGCACTTGGCCTCGTAGGAACGAAAACAGTCGTATTGTTGCTTCTCTTCGGACAACTATCAGGAAAAAAAGAGCTTTATATTGATATTACTTTAGCTTACACACTCCTGACATTCGTTGGAGCTCTTGCTTTAGCAAGGTATTTCGAAGAAAAGGCAAACAGTTCAAAATGACATTATTGGCAAAGGTCCTTTTACTTGCAGGTTTCTTCTTTGTATTCACAGGCGTAATTGGCATCTTACGGTTTCCGGACTTTTACACTCGCCTACATTCCATAGGCAAAACCGATACACTCGGGGTAGCACTTATGATTACTGGGTTAGCTTTACAAGAACATACGGCTCTAGGTGCTATTAAGATATTACTCATTGTTGTATTTATCAGTCTGGCCAATCCAACGGCGACGCATGCTCTTGGACGCGCTGCCTATCGTTCCGGCCTAAAACCTTGGTTAAAGCAGCAATAATGATTCACACTCTTTTCACTTTATTCCTTCTGCTTATGATTGTGTGTGCTCTTGCTGCCCTGCTCGTACAAGACCTCCTGTCGGCAGTTGTGATCTTCGGTGTCTTTAGTTTTTTTTCTGCAACATTTTTTACGATTTTAGGAGCAGTGGACGTAGCCTTTACCGAGGCCGCCGTAGGTGCTGCAATTACCACGGTTTTCTTTGTTTCTGCGATTTACCGAACTACTCGCAAAGTAAATTAATCTATTATGCAACTATTTTTAAGGAAATTTGGCTGGATTGCATTAGTCGGCGCATCAGCAATATTTTTCTATGCTTCCCAAAGCCTCCCGCCTATCGGGTCGCATAAATCAGCAGCATCGACACACGTATCACCGCGCTACATAGAAAGCGCTCCTCTCGAAACAGGTGCTCTAAATATGGTGACGGCTGTTCTCGCTGATTACAGAAGCTTCGACACTCTAGGAGAGACAGTCGTGATTTTAACTGCTGGATTAACCAGCCTTTTGATACTGGGAGCAGTTCGAACCAGGAGTGAAGACCATGGCAAGGACACTATGCTTCTATATTCATTAGGGACCGATGTTTTAGGTGCAACAAGTTACTTGCTTACGCCATTTATCATCTTATTTGCGACTTATGTTCTCGTTCACGGCCACACTAGCCCAGGCGGCGGTAATCAGGGGGGATCAATCCTCGCAGCGTCAGTTATTCTAATTCGTCTCATTCGAGGCACCCAAAAAGGCCTGCGCCCAGGAGGAGTGACTCTTGTTGCGATCGCGAGTGGGGGCGTCTTTCTTTATCTGTTTGTTGGATTGATATCGATCTTTTTTGGTTCAAACTTTTTAGATTATTCAGCATTACCTCTTCCTTTTGAGGGTGGGCAACTGAGAGCCTTTGGTTCCTTCGTTATTGAGGTCGGGGTTTTCATAGCGGTGGCAGCAGTGCTCATACTCATTTTCGACACTCTAGCAGCCAGCGTAAGAGATTAGCCTTCGGTAGGATCCATGAACAACATCAATTTAAGCACAATCAGTTACGCATTAGCGTCAGTCCTCTTTCTTATCGGAATCTACGGGATACTTGTACCAACACATCTGTTAAGAAAACTTATCGGAATGAACGTAATGCAAGTTGCAGTCATTGCCTTTTTTGTTTTACTTGCATACAAAGATGGTGCAGCACCTCCGATTGCACACCATGATGAACTAATACCCAATGTTAGCGAGTACATTAACCCTCTCCCTCACACTCTCATGCTAACAGCTATTGTTGTAGCCGTTAGCACCACCGGAGTGGCCCTATCTTTACTCATTCGAATACACCGAAGATTTGGGACCCTGAACGAAGAAGAACTTTTGGAAAAGTTTAAATAGGCATGGAACATGCTCCAATACTTTTGCTGCTCTTACCTTTAATAGGGGCAACAGTTATACCGCTAACGCGGTTTCGTTTTTCCAATCTGTTTCTAACCGCATCTCTTCTCGGCTCAACCTTTTTCTCGATTATTGCGTTTCGACAGTCGTTGAACGTCGGTACTATTCGGTACAACCTTGGAGGATCGTCACCTCCCTGGGGAATCGAGCTAATAATCGACCCGCTAAGCGGACTATTTACAATACTTGTCTCAGGAATCGGCGTTCTCGCAACATTTTACTGTATTCCTATTCTAAAAGAGGGGACGATTCAACGAGCAGGCGTTTATCGAAGTATCTTCTGCCTGCTTATTGTCGGACTTCAAGGTATTGTGATCACTGGGGATTTTTTCAATCTATATGTTTTCTTGGAGATCTCTTCGATTGCAGCATATGCCTTACTGTCCACCGGCGGAAACAAATCTACGCTTGCTGTGTTTCGATATCTCTTAATCGGAACAATCGCTGCGAGTTTCTATTTGCTGGGCGTAGGT
>CAZFLB010000189.1:0-3623 GCA_964518945.1 uncultured Acidobacteriota bacterium
CTGTATCTACAATTGGTGTTGGCGTTGAAAAATTCAACAGAGATATCGAGGTGAGTCGTGTAGAAGTCCCACGCTCTGTACTAAGAGGCTCTTCGCTAATGGTCGACGTGACGATTTCGCATCGAGGATTTGAAGAGGAGACAGTTCAGTTAAACGTTGAGGATGAGGGAAGGATTGTGGCTTCGCAGGAAGTGCGGCTGTCAGCAAACGATGTGACTAGGGCTAAGGTTCATTTTAAAGCGGATGCTCCTGGCGCTCGTGTTTTTAGTTTCGAGGTTCTAGCGCGGCCTAACGAGCTGTTGTCGGAGAATAATCGGCGAGAGCAACTCATTTACGTAAAGAATGAGCGTTTAAAGATTTTATATTTCGAGGGTGAGCCACGCTTTGAGCTGAAGTTTATTAGGCGGGCTGTTGAAGATGATGCGAGTCTACAAGTAGTCTGTTTACAAAGGACTGCAGATAACAAGTTCCTTCGTCTTGACGTGGACAACGCGAATGATCTGCTAGGGGGTTTTCCCAAGACACGTGAGGAACTGTTTCATTACGATGGTCTTATTATTGGAAGTGTGGAAGCGAGTTACTTCACTCACGATCAACTGCAAATGATAGGTGACTTTGTTAACCATCGTGGAGGTGGGCTTTTAGTTTTAGGTGGTCGACTCTCATTTTCTGAAGGGGGATATCGCGATACGCCATTGGCTGATGTCCTACCTCTTGTTCTTCCTCCAGTTTCGAAACGATATGAGAGTGAGGGTTCTGGGTCGGAGATCTTTTTTTCTAAGCTCTTTGTGCAGCCTACGCCAAAAGGTATGGCGCATGCTGTAACTCAGTTCAGTCCAGACTCTGAAACGAACTACTCGATATGGACATATTTGCCTCCACTGTCAACTCTGAATTTGATAGAAGGAGTCAAACCTGGTGCTACAACACTTCTTGTTGGCTCTGGGAAGGACGTTAAACAGCAGCCAGTTCTGGCTTTTCAGCGTTACGGGCGTGGAATTTCAATAGCACTGACGATTAGTGATTCGTGGCAGTGGCAGATGCATCATAGGATGCCGTTGGAGGATATGACACACGAATTGTTCTGGAGAAAATTACTTCGATGGCTTGTCAATGATGTACCCAAGCAAGTCACTGTCACTACAGAAAAAAGTCGATATGCCGGAGGAAGCGAAGTCTCAATCGTTGTTGAGGTTCAAGACGAGCGATTCTTGAAAGTTAACAATGCAGAAGTATCGGTTGGCATAAGAGCACCTTCAGGTGACCGTACAACTGTGCCAATGGAATGGACGCTTGGTAGAGATGGTGAGTATCGTGCAAGTTTTTTTCCGGAGGAGACCGGTGTCTACCAACTTTCGGCAAGCGCTTTGTTGAAAGGGGTTGAGCTAGGCACGGGAGTGGCCTACACCGAGTCCGGAGAGACAAAGGAAGAATATTTTCAAGCGGAGTTACACACCACAATGCTCAAAGAAATCGCGGACGAAACTGGCGGACGCTTCTACTCACACAATACTGTTGAGATGCTTCCGGAAGATCTAAATTATGCAGGGGTTGGAACAACGGTTCATGAAAAATATGATTTGTGGGATATGCCAGTTATTTTCATTTTCTTTCTTGGAAGCATTGGAACTGAGTGGACCTACAGAAAATATCGAGGACTGCCTTGAAATCAGCTTGTTTTTTTCTCTTAGCACTGTTCTCTTTTGGCTCTGCGACTGGATTTTCCAGTCAGTCTTTTCTCGTAATTGTTTCGGGGCTTGCTGGAGAGCCTCGATATCGTGAAGCTTTTCATGAGTGGGCGGTGTCCATGTATGACTCCGCTATAAATATTCATGGTTTGTCTGAGAACAATGTGTATTACCTTGCTGCCGATCCAGAGATCGCGCCGGAGTTGATTCACGCTCAGTCAAGCAAAGAAAACATTGAGAGTCTGTTCGTGGGATTGAAGGAATCGATTCTTCCTAAAGATCAGGTTTTCATATTACTAATAGGGCATGGAACTTATCGGTCCGACCGGTCTCGCTTTAATTTGCCAGGCCCTGATTTGAGCGCTCAGGATTTTGCAGCATTGTTAGAGGTATTTGATCAACAGCAGATTGTTTTTGTGAATAGCTCGAGTGCTAGCGGGGGTTTTATCCCAGTTTTGGCAGGTAATAATCGAATTGTGATTACTGCAACAAAAAGTGGTTATGAACGGAATGAGTCTGTTTTTGGAAAGTACTTCGTAGAAGCATATGCTTCCAGTGAGACAGACACAGACAAGGATAGTAAAGTTTCTGTGTTGGAGGCATTTAATTATGCTCGTTTTCATGTCAGCAGTTATTACAACGCAGAGAATATCTTACAAACTGAACATGCTGTTTTCGATGATGATGGTGATGGGATTGCTGTCCAGGAACCAACTCCTGGAATTGGTGAACTAGCTGCTTCTACCTATTTGTTCACTGACGTCCGTGTATTTGATAGCGTTTCTGCCGCCGATCGTTTGCAAGATCCAAGGTTTCTTCATCTTGTGAGCCGTAAACTTGAGCTTGAAGAAAGTGTCAAACTTTGGGTGTCAAAAAAAGAATCGGTTCCAGAAGATATCTATTTTGCTGAGTTAGAGCGGATTTTGGTTGAATTGGCAGAGGTTGTAGATGAACTAGGGCAATACAGAAGCCCATGAATCATTATCGATTTTTGGTGGTTAGCAGAAAACTGGTGCAGATTGCGTTTGTGACAGTCTTAGTGTTTTGCTTATTGGCGGGTGTTAGTTTTTCGACTCTTCATAAGGCAGAGGAAGCACTACTTGAAGGTCGTTATCAGGAGGCGATCGAAACATTTGAAGCTGTGTCTAAAGAGGTTCCTACAACACGGGTTTACAAGGGGTGGGTTGAAGCACTTCGGATAACTGGCCAATATGAGAAAGCTCTTAAGCAAATCAATGCATTTGATGAAATAGACAACACATCAAAGGAACTCGAAAATACTCGTGGCGAGATTTTATATGCGAAAGGGCGGTTTTCGAAGGCAAAACGAGCTTTTAAAAAAGCTATATCTAGTCGGTCTAAAGACTATCTTCGTGCGGAAGCTAATCTTGCCATATTACTTTACGAAACTGGTGAGGTTGGGGAAGCCTTCCATCGTTTTGATCGGTTAATCGACGCATACAATAGTCGTGTAGAGCTTGGTTCGCAGGAATTAATAGCAGTGGCTATTGCTTGCCGATATAAGGGCCTTGTTGATCATGAGTATTTTCATAACGCACGGATGATTTTGGGTGAGGCACAAAAACTGTCTCCAGACTCTATTGAGCCGATTTTGCACACTGGTGCCTTGTTTCTTGAAAAGTACGATGCTGGTTTTGCTGGACAGAATTTTGAAGCTGCACTTTTGAAAAATAGTGCACACCCGGAAGCTTTGCTAGGGCTCGCAAAGGCTAGAGTATTTGATGGTGTTAACGATGGTATTGAGTTGGTCGAGAAAGCACTTGAGGTCAATCCGCGTTATGTTGCGGCACTTGCGTTTCGTGCAGAACATTTTCTTGTTGTAGAGGACTACGAACGAGCAAGGAAGGAAGCTAATAAGGCATTATTGGTAAACCCGTACTCGTCTGAGGCGTTATCTATCTTAGCGGCCATTGC
>CAZFLB010000190.1:0-15943 GCA_964518945.1 uncultured Acidobacteriota bacterium
TCTCGGCAACAAAAAAACGTTATGGGAGAACCGTTATGGTATCTTCAGAATATAGCGGTTTTTTCCCTTCCGGGATCTGATTTTCAAGAACTACTTCAAGGCGATTAACATTCTCACCTGTCAGTGCCGAAAAAGGAACAATCTCAACAAAAGAATACTTTTGCCGATATAACTCAATTAATGGCAGTATCTCATTCTTTTTCCTCGCATCGATCTTATTGATTCCAAGTACAACGGGGAGCTGTGCTTTGTCAAGAATCTCTATGACCTGCTCGTCTTCTCTTCCAAAAGTTTTTTTGACATCGATAATCAGGAGACCCAAATCGACACTCTTTAAAGTGTTCGTCACAGAATCCATCATTAATCGATCTATTTGGCGTTTGGGTTTGTGAATCCCTGGTGTATCAAAAAATACGATTTGTGTAGATGGTTTATTGGCAATCGCTAGAATACGATTGCGGGTTGTCTGGGGTTTAGGGCCAACTATCGAAACTTTTTGACCAACAAGGCGATTTAACAGTGTTGATTTGCCAACATTTGGACGCCCGATGATAGTAACAAACCCACACCGCATTTGTTTTAATAATTAAGGCCGCAAAACTACCAAGGAACACATAAATCAAGTGTTTGGAACTGCCAAACACAAACCAATATAGAACTGCTACGACTAAAGGACATCAGTTTTCAACGATGACCTGCAGGAGAATGCATTCGAACCGTACTGATTCTTTGACCGTCCGCTTCCACGATCTCGATACGTAAACCACTATGTTCGATAACCTCACCAACGCGTGGAATTCTACCAATGACATCCAATATATAACCTGAAACAGTCTCATAACCCTTCTGTTTCATTGGCAGTTTTAGATGTTCTTGTAGATCATCGATGTCCGCTCGTCCACTAACAAGAAAAACTCCCTCCTTCTCTTCGACTATTTCTTGATTTACGTTGTCAAACTCATCATGAATTTCACCGACAATTTCTTCGACTATATCCTCAACCGTGACTAGACCTGAGGTGCCCCCATACTCATCAACGACTATTGCAATAGTCTGCTTGCTTTTTTGAAACTCCTCAAGCAACGACAATACTTTTTTCGATTCCGGCACAAAAAAGACATCATGAATAATTGGTTTAATAGCTACCTTCGGATCAGCTTCCGCGAAAGCAACTAGATCAATGGCATAGATAAGCCCTTCTACACAATCAAGATCTCCTCGATAAACTGGTACACGAGAATATTTTTTTTGCGTGAAAAGCTCTCTTGCATCAAACACGGTCGCATCAGAATTAATCGCAACAACTTCAGGTCGTGGCGTCATAACTTCACGTACAACTTTGTCACCTAAATCAACAATGGAGTGAACCATTTTCCCTTCATCACCTTCTAAGATACCCTCCTCTTCTCCCGTTTCAATAAATGCTTGAACTTCTTCATGGGTCACTTGCTCTTCTTCTTCGACAACAAACCAATGTACGAATTTAGATAACGGACGACTAATTGGATTAACAAGCTTCGCGTAAAGGCGATAAGTGGGTAACAATTTAAGTAAAAGACGCTCTGGCTTTCTTCTTCCAATGATGTTTGGAAAAATCTCTCTAAAAAAAAGAAAAATCAATAAGATGGTTATAAAAGCAATCAGAAGCGGCTGTGGAGTGTTCAAAGATAAGTACAACATCGTGACAAGGACAGCGATGGCAGTAAAAGCACCCTGAATGCCAATCCTTAAGGGTAATAAAAAGCTCATCGGATCTTCTAATGAACGAGTAAGAAAATCAGTTTTCCAACTCTCTTCTCGATAAGTCCGGATAGAAATTTTACTAAAGTAATCAAATGCCACATCAATAATTGCCAAAAAAAGCGCGAGCACTAATAGCAACGTCACGCCGATCAACGCCATCCACAATGGAATCATTTAGCACTTTTCCTTTTAGTCGTGATGCAAAATCGACGACGCAAACGATACTCAACACGTCTCATCTGACCATCATCAGACTCATGGTTATAGCCTAGTAAGTGCAAGAATCCGTGTAAGGTTAGAACTTTTAATTCTCGATTTAAGTTACTGCCTCTTTTTTTCGCCTGACAATCGGCCATCTGTACCGAAACAACAATATCTCCCAAGTAGTCACCACTGATGTCAGACCGAAACGAGAGTACATCTGTAGACTTATCATATCCACGAAACTGTTTATTCAGGTCCCTCATACGCGCATCCCCAACTAGTGCTAGTGTCACCTGAAGATCTAACGCTCCAACAGCACGGGCAATTTCCTGGAGAAACTGCGTTAACGCAACCTTATCAACTTTATACCTTCGTTGAAGATTACGAACAAGGTAGGGTTGGTCAATAGCTAATGTCATTGACTCTCCTGAAGAGCTTCAGTTTCTGTTGGGAGAGTATTTCGCCTCCTACCTTCATATGCACGAATAATCGACTGCACAAGCGGGTGACGCACAACATCTTTCTCATCAAAATGTACGAACCGTATTCCAGGGATGTCGTGAAGGATCTTTGTCGATTCAACAAGGCCACTCGTTTTACCAGGAGGCAGATCTATCTGTGTGACGTCACCCGTCACCACCGCCTTCGAATTAAAGCCAATTCGAGTCAAGAACATCGTCATTTGCTCTGAAGTAGTATTCTGTGCTTCATCCAAAATAACAAAGCTGTCATTTAGCGTACGCCCGCGCATAAACGCAATCGGTGCAACTTCTATAGCGCCGCGCTCTATCAAACGGTCCACTTTATCTGAATCCATTACGTCGTAGAGGGCATCGTAAAGGGGCCGAAGATAGGGGTTAACCTTCTCTTGAAGATCACCAGGTAAAAACCCAAGCTTTTCTCCTGCTTCTACAGCCGGTCTGGCAAGAATAATCCTACTAACTGTCCTCTGGTTGAAAGCCGCAACGGCCATTGCCACGGCCAGATAGGTTTTTCCTGTACCGGCCGGGCCAATGCCAAGAACGATATCGTGCTTTTGCATGGCTCGAAGATACGACAACTGATGCAAACTCCTCGGCATAACTCTCTTGTTTTTTGAAGGATGTATAACTGATCTGACAAAATAGTCTTCTAAAGAAATGTTCGGATCCTGTCGAAGTAATCGCAAAGCAACTTGTAGGTCTCTAGATGCAAGACGATGTCCACCATCTACTAGTGCCGAAAGCTGAGAGAAAACATTCTCTAGGAGCTGAACTTGTTCAGGAGCACCGTCCACAAGAAGCTCATCTCCTCGGGTAACAAGTTGAACACCAAGCAATTTCTCTATCAACTTGAGATTAGCATCATGAACGCCAAACAGTGAGAGCGCCCCTTGATTCGGAATCGAAATGCTTTTCATCTTTTAAGACTCCAAACAAGGACTAACCGATTAAAGGTGAGCAGACAAACTTTATAGCTAATCATCTCCTTTTTTTAAAGTAACGCCTAACTCCTCTAATTGACCGGATCCAACAACTGACGGCGAGCCGGTCATAATATCGTGCGCAGATGTAGTCTTTGGAAAAGCAATAACTTCCCTCAAACTCTTACCACCAGATGCCAACATAGCGATACGATCAAACCCCAAGGCAATACCACCGTGAGGAGGTGTGCCATATTGTAAGGCCTCAAGTAAAAACCCAAATTGGTTTTGTGCCTCTTCGTCAGAGATATCCAAAACTCTAAAAACTTGCTGTTGAAGTTTGGCGTCGTGAATGCGAATACTACCGCCTCCAAGTTCGTAACCATTAGCTACAATGTCGTAGGCCAGCGCCCGCACTGAACCAGGGTCATCCTCGATAAGTTCCCAATCTTCTGGGTGAGGCAATGTAAATGGGTGATGCATAGAATACCAACGTTTATCTGTCTCCGAATATTCGAAAAGAGGGAACTCAGTAATCCAAGCCAGCTTCCATAAAGACTGGTCGATCCACCCTTCTCGTTTTGCAAGCTCGATACGTACACCGCCCAACACTGTAGAAACTAGCTTCTCTTCACCTGCAGCTATCAATAAAAGATCCCCTTCCCCACCGCCTGCCTCATTAAACGCCTGTTTCAGAAGATCCTCCCCTATGTGCCGCGTGAGCGGAGACTTAAAGGCCTTTTCAGACCAACAAGCCCATGCCAACCCCTTTCCACCTAAAGTTCTAGCCACAAACTCCAGATTTTCGATTTCCTTACGGGAGTATCGCCCACAACCTGAAGCAGCAATCGCTCGAACTACCCCTCCACCTTCAAGAGCGGAATCAAAAATACCGTAACCCGAACCAAGCATTACCGCAGAAAGGTCAGCTATCTTACAACCAAATCTAAGATCAGGCTTGTCTGATCCATAAAGATTCCAAGCCTCACGATAGGTAAGGCGTGGGAATGGAGTAGCTACTTCAACACCCACTACCTTTAGAAGATCAGCGAAAAGCCCCTCAACAAGAGTAAAAACATCTTCACAGTCCACAAAAGACATTTCGATGTCAACTTGCGTGAATTCAGGCTGGCGATCAGCTCGACTATCCTCATCGCGAAAGCATCTGACAATTTGAAAATAGCGCTCCATTCCCGAGATCATTAGTAGTTGCTTAAACAATTGTGGCGATTGCGGGAGAGCATAGAAAGAACCTTTGTGCACACGACTAGGTACTAGATAGTCGCGAGCGCCTTCTGGCGTTGATTTTGTTAAATAAGGAGTTTCAAACTCATGGAATCCATGTTCGTACAAATACTCTCGAATACTCCGCGCAAGTTTACTTCGCCTTTCAAGGTTGAGTCTCATTTTTGTCCGTCGTAAATCGAGATAACGGTAACGAAGTCTAAGATCTTCACTTACTTCTGTATCATCATTAATAGGAAATGGAGGCGTTCGAGCTTCTGATAATATACGAATAGCACTCGCCCCCACTTCGATCTCACCGGTTGCAAGCTTCTTATTTATCGTCTTTTCCGAACGAAGTAATACCTTTCCTTTGATCGAGACAACCCATTCTTGATTCAAACGTTTTGCTGAAGAAACAACTTCATCGCTAGCATCAGGTCCAATAAGAACCTGAGTCGTACCTTCTCGATCCCGGAGTTCTACAAATGTTAGCCCTCCCAAGTCCCGCACTACGTCGACCCAACCTGTTAACACAACTTCAGAACCAGCAGCATCAACAGTAAGTTCGCCACAAGTGTGGGTTCGACTCCAGTCGTTCAAAATTCACTCCTACGTTTGAGGTAATCCTCCTTGAGATCGCAATATGTATCAGCTGCTAACACAAGTCCTTCTACTTCTTTTTCCGTCAGGTCACGGACTACACGCGCTGGGACACCACGAGCAAGGGTAAGGGAGGGGATTATCGTTCCAGGACTAACAACCGATCCAGCTGCAACAAAAGCACGCTCTTCCACAACAACATCATCAAGCACCACTGCACCCATGCCAACAAGCGAGCCTGATTTAATGTGACAACCCTCTAGAACTGCACGGTGTCCAACCGTGACTGCATTTTCAATAATAGTAGGTCTACCGCTGTGGTTAACGTGAATTACACACAAATCTTGAACGTTAGAGCGCGCACCAATGAGGATTTTATTTGCATCCCCCCTAAGCACTGAACCAAACCAAATGCTAGCATCCTTTCCAATTTCAACATCTCCAATGACGTAGGCACCCTCAGCAATATATGCCGTTTTATCTATTTGTGGAGACTTGTTTAAGTATTTGTGAATCAAGAGGCCTCTTTGTCTACACGCATTAACCATAACAGTTCGCGAGGAAAATCATAGGAAATAGATATGGATCGGAGAAAATCAGCACCCAAAACTCCAACTGGGCGTCCAACGTATGGAAAGGTGCCAAGGTTTCCTAACATTAGCGAAAAACCTTTTCTTAGAAATCCGCCTACTTCAAAATTGTCAAGCTGCACTTCTCTAACTTGCTTAGAGGCTAATTGGTTTTCCATCGCCCACTTACGGTCTAACAGAGAAGTCGAAGAATTTGGGTCTAAGACAAAATCCCCTTCCATATAGCCGATCGCACCTAACAGACGTGCCGGAACTAATAGGAATCTACCAGCTGAAGTAAATAACACACCGCCTTTAGGTACTTCTTGCTCTGGGGATGGTTCCAACAAAAGAAGCTTTCTAGGATAGTGAACTGTAAGGCGAAGACGCTCTAAAACATCACGACCAATTCTCCCATAACTTCGGATCCCGTCCATTCCCATACCAGCATCGCCATCAATAAGCAGAGTTCGTATCGAAGAAAACTGTTGTCCCCCTAGCCCGAGTGAATCCAAATAAGCAACAGGTACGGTTTCTTTTTCGCCAAAAAAATCGATTTCTTTTGACTCACCTCTACTTCTAAGCCTCATACCTGATCCGTCCACAAGCAATATATCAAGCTGTACCTCATTAAACCCTGCATCAAGGATGAAACGGTGATCCCCTAAACCGTTGACGCTTGCTCGGACGATCGGGAGAGCAGACCGTTCAGCCATCTCAAACTGAATCCAACCTTGCGCACCAAGGCTCAAGCTGCTGACGACGAGCGAAAAAACGATAATCACCAGTCGTAATTGATATGAAAGCACTCGAGGGATTCCATTGTTCTACCAAACGATAGCAGATTTAGTTTGCGTTTGACCTTAGAATAGAGCAATACCGAACTGTGCGAAATCACCTCAAACGCAATGAGATCATTATAGCGTTCATATTTTTTATCGTTGCGACTGCCATTTACACATTTCCTTTAATAACGGCTCCACACCTGGCCAACCGTCTCGACAGCCCAGATGGCCTCCTCAATAGCTGGATACTATCGTGGAATCTCCATCAAATTACTGAAGATCCCTTAAACCTATTCAACGCAAATATTTTCTTTCCCGAAGAAAACACATTAGCTTACTCCGAGAACCTGATCACAGCTGCTCTTTTAGCCGCACCTATCGCGACCATAACAGATAATCCCATTGCGTTGTTCAACTCAGTGCTATTCTTTGGCTTTGCTCTGACTGGAATCTCGACATTCATACTTGCTTTTGATCTAACTGGTGATCGATTAGCATCCATAACCGCTGGAATTTTGTTTGCTTTTGCTCCATTTCGATTCGCACATATCCCACATCTACAACTACAACTCGCCTTTGGCATCCCGTTGAGCCTCTTCTTTCTGCGAAGACTCATAAAGAGTAGTGAAAACCCCTTCCGTTATGCCTTATGTTTAGCTTTAACAGGAATCGCTACGTTTGGCTCTAGCCTTTATTATTTTATTTATTTAACCACCATCACTCCGATAGCAGCCCTGTCTGAACTATTTAATCTTAGCCGGGAAAAGCGTCTTCAAGCGGTGGGTTGGCTTACTAAGAGCTTCTGTATCATGGGTGCTGCTCTTGCGCCGCTTACTATTCCTTATCTTGAGAAGGCTAATTCAGGTTCTGTTCGTTCACTAGCTACAGCATCTCAATTTTCAGCCAGCTGGATTGAATATTTGTCTAGCTTTTCCATTTTTCACAGTTTTCTTCCCAAAGCCAACGAACCATTGTTTCCCGGTTTTGTAGCAGTAGGTTTATCTCTCTTGGCACTTTCCAAAATCATGAGAAACACTACGAGAGTGTGGACATGGGTTTTCATAGGCATGATCGGTTTCTGGTTATCCCTGGGGCCTTCTTACGGGCTGTTTTCGTTTTTATATAATAATTTAGCACCATACCAGGCACTCCGTGTTCCCTCACGCGCTGGAGTACTTGTGCTCCTAGCAGTCGCAATTCTGGCAGCAATTGGTTTGTCGCAACTTCATCGCCGATGGTTGCGTCTAAGTCTCTTATTTGTAGCAGCTCTAGAGTGTTTGGCTATACCTTTACCTATGAATTTCAATCCTCCAAGCTACCCCGACATTTATAAAGATGTCGAAACATTAGGCACTCCAGGAGCTATGGTCGAACTACCTTTACCACCAGCCAGCAGATTTCAAGAAAATGCTATTTACGTTTATCGATCAATCTACCACCGACGCCAAATAGTTAACGGATATAGTGGATTTGTTCCACCAAAATATCGTTATATTCAAAGGCGTTTAATGCAAAGAAACTTCATTGGGTCACTAAGCATGTTAGAAAACGAAGGAGTAAGATTTATCCTAGCCCATGAGGCTCGTTTGGGTCCAAGAATGGTACGCCAAATCAAGCAAGCGCAAGAACAAAAAATACTTAGACTGATCTCAAGGAAAGGTGAAGATCACTTGTACATCATTCAGTCAATCGAATAGTTCAAGAGTCAAAGCCAAGCCTTACCTAAATGCAGAACCGATGGTTTATCAAAGAAATAGAAAACAGGTCAGACTTATCTGTACCACTTCCACAATTCAATAGCGAGTTTATCAACCGGATTGTCTCTCTTGCATCAAATGTACCTTAAGAGGAAAATCAACATCTATGGATTTCTTGGGCCGCCTGAAACTTGTATTCTCTAATGAAGACATCATCAGTCCTATTTCTGGAGTTGAAATCCAGCCGCCATTCTTTGACCAGACTCTAAAACAAAGGACTCAGGTTTACACGACCTTCGGTTATGTATTTATTGTTTCTAGCTTCATTCTCTTCTCGATACTAATGCCACAAAGCCCTTTAACTGAAAGTACAACTGAGCTCCCCCAACTTATATTTACAATAAGCGATGGTCCAGGTGGTGGCGGCGGTGGAGGAGACGGTGAAGACAAACCACTCTCAGAACAGGAAATCGAAGGTCCTGATGCAGCCCTCGTAGCAATCAACGTCGACGTTCCAGAGGAAGAACTGGTCTTTGATGATCCTGAAATCAACAAGATCGAAGAAGAGGAAGAATTAGTTAAAGACGAAGCCCCTGAAATCAATGCTCCTGTTGTAGCAAAAGCTCCAGACGATATTGACCGACTCGGTTCTATCGAGGGACTCGAAAACGATTCGGCAAACGCGGGTGCTGGCACAGGTGGCGGCCTCGGTGAAGGTGTCGGCACTGGTCTTGATGCAGGAACCGGAGGAGGCTTCGGAGGTGGCGCCTATCGTATGGGTTCTGGGATATCAGCACCACAACTAACAAAGCAGGTTCGCCCCGTTTACACGGAAGAAGCTTTAAAAAGAAAGGTTGAAGGAGTAGTGCTTTTGGAAGTGGTAATTCTAAAAGAGGGTAAAGTTGGAGACGTGCGCGTTCTCCAAGGTTTGAGTAGTGGGTTAAACCAACAAGCTATTGCATGTGTAAGACAATGGCTCTTTCTACCTGGTAAATTTAAAGGAAAACCCGTGGACGTTGTAGGAGAAGTGGCTGTCGAGTTCTCGATTCTCTGAACCCTGGAACAATAAACTTGTCCAAGTTCTGTACTCGTGATTCGTTATTTGTTTTCGTTTTGATATTTCCCGCTGTAGGTTTTTGCTGCTGGCTGCTCTAGTTCATAAAAAACGAGCTGAACTACACGCGCATCACGTTTCAATCTAAGACCAGAGGGGTTATGAACAACGAGAAGTGATCCACTACGACCTGAGTAACCTGAGTCCCACAACGCAGTGCCTATTTGAGCCCCGCTTCGAAGTAGACTGGAACGCGTACGCGCCATCCCAAACATATCAGAGGGAATATTCACAACCTCGTTATAGGTTATCCAATAGGGCCCCGGCATCAGATTCCACCAGCCCTTTTCATTAGGTTCTAATGCAGTGGTCTCTGGTGTCTTCCTTTCAGAATTGTCAAAATCAATAGCACCAGCATCGCCACCAAATCGCGCAACCTCGCGAAGAGTAAAATCAATCCCGTTCATTTGAATTTGCATCTCAAGGTTGACAAACCCTTCTACAAGTGAGGGCTCTGAGGCCAGCCTTTCCCGCAAACTGTCTCCCTCCACCAACTTCAAGTTTTGTCTCCATCGAGCCTCGGGAGTGTGATTTGCTCTTGCCCTTGATACTTTCCCTGCTTATCTTTATAGGACAACGCACAGGTTTCGTCACTCTCGAAAAACAGCACCTGAGCAATTCCCTCGTTCGCATAAATGCGACATGGAAGTGGGGTCGTATTCGAAATTTCAAGAGTAGCATTGCCTTCCCACTCTGCATCAAACCCAGTCACATTGATAATGATTCCACATCTTGCGTATGTTGATTTTCCTATACAAACACCGTAAACATTCCGTGGAATTCGAAAATTCTCGACAGTATTCGACAATGCGAAAGAGTTTGGTGGGATAATGCAAACATCTCCCTTATAGTCAACAAAGCTCTTAGAATCAAAATTCTTCGGGTCGACGACAGCCGTATTTACGTTGGTAAAAATCTTAAACTCATCCGAGACACGAATATCATAGCCGTAAGACGACAAACCAAATGAGATCACATTGTCCCGAATTTGGTGGTCAACAAACGGATCAATCATTCTATGCTCCATTGCCATGCGCCGAATCCAAAGGTCTGACTTGATTGACGGCATCAATTTTGGCCTTCGAGCTCAAGTTCATTGAAAAAAAACGGAATCTCGTTATCAGCAGAATCCCTTGAGTCCGATCCGTGAACAGCATTTTCTTCTAAAGAAGATGCAAAAGCTTTTCTTAGCGTACCTTCACATGCATTGGCTGGATCCGTGGCACCCATAAGTTTACGCAGATCTTCAATCGCGTTTTCCTTCTCAATAACCATCACAATAGAAGGCCCTGATGACATGAATTCCGTCAAGCTATTGAAAAATGGCTTCTCCCTATGCACGTCATAAAAGAGTTGTGCTTTTTGCTGCGTCATATGAACCATCGATAATCCAAGTATTTTGAAACCTGCCGTTTCGATTAAAGCAATTATCTTTCCAGAATACCCCAGCCGCACCGCATCGGGCTTAATAATAGATAGCGTTTTTTCAATCACAAATTTATTTCCTTTTTAATTAATGAGGTTAGCTCGTTTTACTCTCACTCTAGTATCCGAGCCATTGCCTCTCCCATCTCTGCAGGACTATCAACTACACTAACTCCACATGCTTCAAGCGCTGACATTTTATCTGCTGCTGTTCCCTTACCACCCATCACAATAGCGCCAGCATGACCCATACGACGGCCCGGAGGGGCAGTCTGTCCCGCAATGAATGACACCACCGGCTTGTCGATGTGCTCACGGATATATTCTGCCGCGCGCTCTTCAGCATCACCTCCAATTTCACCAATCATGATCACAGCCTTTGTCTCGTTATCTGCTTGAAACAGTTCAAGAGCATCTACAAACGTTGTTCCAATAACTGGATCTCCACCAATGCCTATGCAGGTTGATTGACCTATACCGCGTAATGTGAGTTGATAAACAGCTTCATACGTCAAAGTACCACTTCTCGAAACAACCCCTACTGGACCTGCTCTATGGATGTGACCAGGCATAATGCCGATTTTCGCCTTTTCTGGAGAAATCAATCCCGGACAGTTCGGACCAATTAGACGAGACCCACTATCCCGAACAACGCGCATCACATCAACCATGTCGAGAGCGGGCACACCCTCAGTAATACAAACGACCAAAGGAAGCCCTGCACCTACTGCTTCAAGAATAGCGTCCGCAGCAAACGGAGGGGGAACGAAGATAACAGAAGCATTAGCTCCTGTATGCCGAACCGCTTCAGCAACGGTATTAAATACAGGAATTCCATCAACTGTCTCACCGGCTTTACCTGGCGTTACACCAGCGACAACCTCAGTACCGTACTCTAGGGCAGCTTTCGTATGAAACCGACCCTCATTTCCGGTAATGCCTTGCACAAGGAGACGAGTACTCTTATCAACTAAAACGCTCACACTGTATCTCCCAATTGAGCAACAACTTTTTCAGCTGCTTCCTTCATACTGTCCGCAGTGAGAAAATCTAACCCTGAGTCCGCAAGCATTTTTTTCCCGATCTCCACATTTGTCCCCTCAGCCCTAATGATTACCGGAACCTTAACATCAAGATCTTTGACTGCCGATATCAATCCTTCCGACAAACGGTCTACACGGAGAATACCACCGAAAATATTTATAAGAACAGCCTTTACTTGATCATCAGAGATCAAGATTCTGAATGCATTTTTGATTTGGTCAGCACTTGCACTACCGCCAACATCAAGAAAATTCGCTGGGGAACCCCCTGCCAGTTTAATTATGTCCATTGTAGCCATAGCAAGTCCCGCACCATTCACCATACACCCAACATTTCCATCCAATTTGATGTAATTCAATCCATACTGTGAAGCTTCAACTTCAAGTGGCGATTCTTCATTTGGGTCACGTAATTCGAGCAGCTCTTTATGCCGAAACATCGCGTTATCATCTAGATTGATCTTAGCGTCAAGAGCCAAAACTTGACCGTCTTCAGTAATTAGGCATGGGTTAATTTCTATTTGGGTTGCATCGAGGCCACGAAATGCTTTGTATAGGCACGACAAGAAACGAACACCTTTTTGGAAGATATCTCCTTGAAGACCGAGCCCGAATGCTAACTCGCGGGCTTGATAAGCCTGAAGTCCAACTGCAGGATCGATCTCAACACGAAGTATTTTTTCGGGTGTTTGCTCAGCAACTTTTTCGATTTCCATACCGCCCGACGCACTGGCAATACAAATTGTACGGCCTATAGAACGGTCAACTAGAAAACTAACATACAATTCCTCTTTGATTGCTAAACCCTCTTCGACAAGAAGTTTACTGACAACTTTTCCTTCGATACCAGTCTGTGCAGTAACCAGTTTCATACCAATCATTTGACCAGCAATCGCTTCTACATCACTCTCAGTTTTTGCGAGTTTGACACCACCACCTTTGCCTCTTCCACCTGCATGTATTTGTGCTTTAACAACAACAGGCAAGCCAAGTTCTTGTGCGACTTCTCGAGCTTCACTTACAGATTCCACTTTTGCTCCTCTTGGAATCTGTACTCCAAACTCTGACAGTAACACCTTGGCTTGATACTCATGAACATTCATCGTTAGACGCCGACCTTATCTACCAATTCTTGAACTGAAGCCGCAGATTGCTGCAGGGCTGCTCGTTCGTCGTTCGTTAGATGTATTTCTACAATTTCCTCAATACCAGCACTACCAAGCTTTGCAGGAATACCGATGTACAAACCATTGATACCGTATTCTCCTTCTAAGAACGCTGCTATTGGCAAGATCTTCTTCTTGTCTTTCAAAATAGCATCAATCATTTCAACAATAGAAGCGGAGGGAGCGTAGTATGCTGAACCCGTCTTAAGATAACCGACTATTTCACCTCCTCCTTTCCTCGTTCTTTCAACAATCGCATCAATACGTTCCTGCGAAATCAACTCAGGAAGAGGGATTCCAGCCACAGTTGAGTACCTAGGAAGCGGCACCATATCGTCTCCATGACCACCTAAAACAAATGCATGAACATTATCAACTGAAACATTTAGTTCCATCGAGATAAAGGTTCTCATCCGAGCTGAGTCAAGAATTCCAGCCATACCCATTACACGTTCTTTTGGAAAGCCACTGACCCGAAAGGCTGTCTGCACCATCGCATCCAACGGATTCGATACGACTATCAAAATTGCATTCGGTGAGTACTTAACTATCTGCTCTGTCACTGATTTAACAATCTCATAATTTTTTTTCAGTAGGTCATCACGACTCATGCCTGCCTTTCTCGGAAGGCCCGCCGTAATAACAACGATATCTGAGTCAGCAGTGTCCTTATATTCGTTTGTTCCAACAACGCTAACATCGGACCCGCCTACAGGGCATGCCTCCATCATATCGAGACCTTTACCTTGCGGGATTCCCTCAACAATGTCGATCATCACCACATCAGCAAGCTCTGCATCCGCGACACGTTGTGCTGTCGTAGCACCTACATTACCCGCACCAACCACAGTAATTTTACTTCTACCCATAATGCCTCCCTTACATATTGTCGATCATCGCCTGCGCAAACTCTGAGGTCTTTAGCTTAGTCGCTCCTTCCATCAATCTGTGGAAATCATAAGTAACCCGTTTTTGTGCAATAGTCTTCTCCATACTCGATTCGATCAATTCAGCAACTTCATTCCACTTCATATACTGAAACATGAGCACCCCTGAGAGGATCACTGATCCCGGGTTGACTTTATCCTGGTCGGCATATTTCGGTGCAGTACCATGTGTTGCTTCAAAAATAGCATGACCCGAAACGTAATTAATGTTTCCGCCAGGGGCAATTCCTATACCACCAATTTGTGCTGCCAAAGCATCTGATAAATAGTCACCATTTAGATTCATCGTCGCAATTACGTCAAACGATTTGGCACGTGTTAATACTTGTTGCAGGGTGATGTCTGCAATAGCATCACGAATCAGTAATTTTTCCTTCCATTTGCCATCGCCATGACTTTCCCAAAGGTCACTTAATGTGCGCTCAACTTCATCCTTAACCTCCTTTTGACGTTCTTCAGTCATTAAGTCATAACCAGGCTCTATGGATCTCGCATTTTCCACTATAGACAACTCAGCATTTGACTCTCGGTTTGCAAGAATCCAGCTTTCTCTTTCACTGACTGTTTCGACACGAAATTCCCTGGCCGCGAGTGCATAACCCCAATCACGAAAAGCCCCCTCAGTAAACTTCATGATATTGCCCTTGTGAACAAGAGTAACGCTCGCTCTACGCTTCTCAAGAGCGTAGTTAATAGCCCCTCTTACCAATCGGTCTGTTCCCTCCCGACTTATTGGCTTAATCCCCAGACCACTCGTCTCAGGAAACCGAATTTGACTAACGTTCATTTCGTTCTTAAGGAACGCCACAACCTTTTTCACATCTTCTGATTCCGAGAGATATTCAATACCGGCGTATATATCCTCTGTGTTTTCACGAAAAATAACCATGTCCACATCCTGTGGTCTTTTAACAGGGCTTGGGACCCCGCTATACCACTTGACCGGACGCAAACAAACATAAAGGTCCAGTTCTTGTCGAAGAGCAACGTTGAGTGAACGAATACCACCACCAACCGGTGTCGTAAGTGGCCCCTTAATCCCCACAAGGTAGTTTCTGAAAGCTTCTAGTGTTTCTTGTGGAAGCCAGTTGTTGGTAGCATTAAAAGCCTTCTCGCCAGCTAGTACTTCTACCCAAGCGATCTCGCGTTCGCCACCATAGACTTTTTTTACAGCAGCATCGAAAACACGTTGACTGGCACGCCATATATCGCGACCAGTTCCATCGCCCTCGATAAAGGGAATAATAGGTTTTTCGGGAACATTAAGTTCACCGTTCTCAATAGTGATGCGGCTACCTTTAGGCAGTGTAGTATCGCTCGTACTCATGGATCTCCTGTATAGTCCGCTACCGAACGAAAGTTCGTGCGGAGATTATATGGTGTTGGGGTGACCCCTATTACAAAAGTTATAGTGTAACACTGGTAGTGGTTGGACACCAAAAATACAGAAGTAAGTCTCAAGCCCTAGCATCAGTCTTTATGTCTACCTCAATGGACACGGCGCCACACTGCATCTTTACAGAAAATCACCGAAGTCAACTGAGTACGGTTATTAATATCTGGTTTACTGAAGCGAACGCTTCATAAAGAAGGAATGCAAACGTTTCAGGCCTTCTTCTATCTCTTCACGAGAACACGCAAAACTAACTCTAATGTGCCCATCCAAACCAAAAGCAAGTCCAGGCACTACAGCAACGCGTTCTTCTGCCAGGAGTGTCGTTGCAAGATCTGTAGTGGTCTCGTTTGTAAACAGTAAGTTTGAAACGTTCGGAAATAGGTAAAATCCACCACCTGGCTTGTTACAACTGATTCCCGGAATCTTGATAAGCCCTTTACGCAAACGATCCGCCCGCCATTCATACTCTTTAAGCATCTCGGAAACAGAATCTTGACACTCCGAAATAGCAGTTATTGCAGCATATTGAGATATAGAGCTCGCATTGGAAGTCATGTGACTCTGAAGCGCACTAGAGGCCTCTATTACTGGCTTTGGCCCGAGTGCCCAACCAATACGCCAACCA
>CAZFLB010000191.1:0-2694 GCA_964518945.1 uncultured Acidobacteriota bacterium
GTTCTGGGGGATGGCAAAGCGATACAATTGCAGAAGATTTGGACCTTTCTTATCGGGCTCAGATGGCAGGTTGGGAATTTAGATATGTGTCAGATATTATATCGCCGGCGGAAATCCCTGTTGGAATACATGCATTTAAGAGACAACAGTTTAGATGGGTGAAAGGATCAGTACAATGTCTATTGAAACACGCAACTAGACTGATTGGTTTTGTGGAGTTTTCCCTCTGGAAGCGTGTTCAGGCTCTTCTGCATTTGGGTGGCTATCTAATGCATCCGATGATGCTTTGCTTTCTTGTGTTCAGCATACCATGCATGTTGTATACAGATGTGAACAATGTTTTGCCTCAATGGCTTGGTATTGCTGGTCTTGGACCACCAGTGCTATATGCTATTGCTCAGGTAACGGCATATCGTAAAGGATTATTGAGATTTATGTGGTTTCCAGTGTTAATGTTGGTGGGATTAGGAGTGGCTGTAAACAATACTAGAGCAGTATTTGAGGCTATTTTTAGATATAAACCCAATGAATTCTTACGTACTCCGAAAAATAGTGGATTATCTGTTTCTATATATGACTTGTATGAAAACAAAAATGACAAAACAGTCTGGCTGGAATTCTTTTTTGCGGTATACGCCGGGGTATCATTCCTGGTTTCTATTCAACGTATGCCAGCCTTAGCACCATTTTTGGCTTTGTTCGCACTAGGGTTTGTTTTGGTGGGTCTTACTGGATTATTGGAAACAAATCGTGCTTCGAGATTTGTAGAAACATGGAAATCAGAACCAGCAATTTTGGATCAGGATGTGTGAGCAACATGACAATTTATGGTTTTGCCTATTAATTTTCGAGATGCTTGACTATAATCTGTCTATAAACTACAATTTCAATGTGTTAGATATTGTACTTAGGAGGCTATAATGGTGGCGAAACGCGTATTAGTTTGGGTTATTTCTGTTGCAGTAGGCTTGGCTGCGGGATATGCTACAGTAGCTGCTTTTGGTACTACGTTGGATCGCTATGCAGTTGATTTAAATTTTGGTATTCTCGATGTTATTGTCAACAATTTCACTTTTCTATGCTTATCTTATGCTTCTCTTATTTGGATTTGGCTTGATTATTTCTTAGGTACAGAGATGATGCCTGAGTAATGACAATCTATGTATACGTATTGCACAATTAATCCCCGGTGAATCGGGGATTTTTAATTTAAAAGATACTGAATAGATACTGATGAACAGAAAAATAAGTCATTGGTTTTACAACAATTTGTTATCAATATGCTTCGTTATATCACTAACATTAATAGGGTGTGCTAGCGCAAACACAGATAGTTTCAATATCAGAGCAACACTACATCCTACTGAAGATAACACTGTCGTAAATGTATCTAATAAAATAACAGCTACCAATTCAATCCAGAGCTCGAAATCAGACAAATCGCCAACGTTGACAGTGATTCAAATCGAGCCTACTTCCACTAGTACTCCAATAGTTGCAGTCAATACATCTACCAATGTACCAGTAGATAAAGCTACTGCTGTATTAACTTTTTATCCTACAGAAAATGTCAAAAGTAATCTGGTCCCGATAACTGCTACTCCAACTTCCACGTTAGTTTCTACCCAATTCCCTACTCCTGATGATTTTGGAGATGATAGGGTGGCTAGAGTGCCGATATTGATGTATCACTACATAGAACCGCTTCCGACTGATGCGGACAATATACGTGTAGGACTTACTGTGCAGCCCGGAGTTTTTAGGCAGCAACTCGCATTTTTACCTGCTCAGGGTTATCAATCTGTCAGTTTGTATGATTTGACTTATTATCTTGCTCAAGGCATAGATTTACCAGATAAACCGGTAATTTTCTGTTTTGATGATGGCTATCGAGGTTTGTATCAACATGCTTTTCCACATATGGATGCATTTGGATATACTGGCACAATTTTTGTTCTAACGCAACTGATGGATGAAGAGCACCCATCATATCTAACGTGGAGAATGGCTCGCAGAATGTATGATTATGGATGGAAAATTGAGCCACATAGCAAGACACATGTACAACTTTCAAATCGTCCGTTTGAGTTAGTCCAGTATCAAGTTCTTGGTTCCATGCAAACTGTTGAGGCACATATAGGGCTACAGCCGCGTTATTTTAGTTACCCAAGTGGATCTTATGATCAACAAGTGATTGACTATCTTAAGGCATTAGGATTCTGGGGTGCTGTGACGACGGAATTTGGACTTGAGCATGATATTACTGGTGCCTTTACTTGGAATCGGATTCGTGTATCTGGACAAACAACTATCGAGGTGTTAGCCAAGTATTTGGGTGAGTAATCTGATTTTTCTTGTACGATTATCATATTTTTACGCAAATTGAGTGGGTTTGATAGTTTTTGAAAGCAAAAATAGGTAATATATAGCAATTGAGTTACATATTATTTGATTTTGAGTGGTTACGGTAGGTAAAACCACTGATTTGAATTCAAAAATGAACTATTCCAAAATTGTGTCACGTTTGCCTGAATTTTATGATTTGGAAGTGCTAAAGCGCCATAAGGTATTGTTAGCAAAAAGTACTCTTGAGTTGGAACATATAGCCGCACTTTCTGGAAATGAGGGTCTGAAAGTTGAAAATGCTAATCACATGATAGAGAATGTGATTGGTGTACACGGTTTACCAATTGG
>CAZFLB010000192.1:0-3655 GCA_964518945.1 uncultured Acidobacteriota bacterium
ACCATTTCGGTTTCGGGCCGTGGAATAAGAGCTCTCTTATCAACAATGAAATCTATACCAAAGAATTCCCAATAACCTAACAAATAAGGTAATGGCTCCCCACAATTGCGCCTCTGGAGTGAGTTGTTATATGAAGCAAGAATGGGCTCTGATAGGAATACCTCTGTGTGAGCAGCTATCCACGAGCGGGACACATTTAGATAATGGGCGAGAAGTACTTCTGCTTCGAGTTGTGGCTCGTCGGCGGAACTCAAGACTTTGGCTCCGTGGCGGATTGCTTTTGCTACAGTACATTCCGACTTCATTGTTATGTGTGTGAGGCGTCATCAAGACCAGCATCTGCAAGTCTGCTTGCCTCTTCACGGCTTGATAGCTCATCAACAAATGCATCAATATCCCCATTAAGAACGCCTTCTAGGTTGTGCGAGGTGATATTAATTCGGTGGTCAGTTACACGGTTTTGGGGGAAGTTATAGGTCCTAATTTTTTCACTCCTGTCACCAGTGCCTACCTGTGCTCGTCTATTGGCCTCTTCTTCGCTGCGTCTCTTCTCCATTTCTTTTTCGTACAAGCGAGCCCGTAGAACTGACATAGCTCTTAAACGGTTCTGCATTTGGGATCGTTCGTCCTGGCACTGTACCACTACTCCGGTTGGTTTATGAGTAAGACGGACAGCAGTAGAGTTCTTTTGTACGCTCTGTCCACCAGCACCACCAGCTCTATAAACCTCCATTTTTATGTCGGTGTCCGGTATGTTAATCTCAACATTGTCTACTTCAGCCATTACAGCTACGGTAGATGTGGAAGTGTGTATCCTGCCTTGGGTTTCTGTTTCAGGCACGCGCTGGACTCTGTGGACGCCAGATTCGTACTTCAGCCGCGAATAAGCTCCTTTGCCTTTGATTTCAACTATAACCTCTTTGTAGCCGCCCACGCCACTAGTATTGGATGATAATATTTCTATGCGCCATTTACGGGTTTCTGCATATCTTGAATACATACGGAAAAGATCCGCAGCGAAGAGTCCGGCTTCGTCCCCGCCAGCTCCAGCACGAATCTCAACGATGACGTCTCTTTCATCTCGCGGATCGGCTGGAAGAAGTAGCCTGAGTATCTTTTTTTCGAGTGTTTCCACAGTACTGCTGAGCACTTCAATTTCATCTTCGACCATTGGACGCATTTCAATGTCATCTAGCAAAGATTTTGCATCTGAAAGCGATTGTGTGGTTTCACGATATTGTATAGCCAAAGACACAATGGGCTCTATGCGAGCACGTTCCTGCGCATACTCTGTAACACGAGTATAGTCAGAGGCTATTTCTGGGTCAGCAAGCAGCTGTGTTATTTCTGCAAACCTAGTTTCAATTCCGGCAAGCTTATCTAACATAACAATAGATTCCTACAAGATGCTGTTTTTGGAATTCCTTTTTCTGACTGGTAGTGAGCAGCGCTATTAATAAAATGCAACTGCTTGCTAGTTCAGTTAATATATAACGAAAGTGCTATGAGGCCAATAACAATGAAAGACCCTAGATACAAAATACGTTTAAGGTCTTTAGTGAGGTAAGTATAATCATTGGGTAAGGAATCACGAGCTCGTATGCGTGAAAGCGCAGGGCTTTGCCCTCGCAGTTTATCGCGCTGGCCCTGCTTGTTTCTTCTTTGTCGTCTTGTAGTTCGTTTGCTCACAATCGGTTACCACTCGTTAATATGAATGATACATGTTGCTATTAGATTCGTACAGGGCAATACTACGATTTTTGTAGTTCTCCAAATACTACAATGCGCTTGTTGTCAATAAGATAAGGATAACAGGAAATCAACGTCAGAGTTGGTGTTGTGGTTGGACCCATAACCTCAACTGCGGTTGGCTCTACAATTTCCGTGTCTTTTATAACATATGTAAACTGTTCACCCATTGTATTAATGGTAACTGTGTCACCAGGCACTAGCATGTCTAGGTCTTTGAATATTTCACCAAAAATATCGTTGTGTGCTGATAATACTATGTTGCCGTTTTGTCCGGGACTAGCTGTGCCAATGTGTTGTCCTACGCCTCGGCGCAGCTGTTCCCACCCATCTCCTTGAACTATGGGCGCGTCCACCTGTATTGAAGGAATTACTATTCTTGTTGCTTGTCTTGCGCCTGGGGTAGGAATGACAACAGGGGGCAAAGCTTGCACTAAGGGACGTAAATTTTCGGGTATTTCAGCGTTGTTTGGGCGGGCTCCCCCGGGGTCGGTAGGTGGGACGTGTCCACCAGGTAGAACCAATGCTTTAATTATAGGTGTAGGAGATGAAGTAGGGTAAACCTCAGACGAAATAACCTCTTTTACTTCTTTGTTTATAACTTCTCTTGCTTGCCACAGATCATATCCTAAGTAAGCTAAACCCGCCACAGCTGTTATTTCGAGTAACCACAAAATGCGACTAGTAATTCTGCCAATTTGTAGCTTGCGACGAGGAGGCGACCAATCTTCAGTTTGTGACACATCTATGTCCGCCTGGAGAGCACGGCCAGTTTGTCTGTATTTTCGCAACCTTTCCTCTCGAGCTCTGCGTTTCTTTATCTTCAGTATTCGCTCAAGCTCCGCTATAGAGAGGTCATCCACGGATCGACGGTCTTTCACGGTGTAGTTTTTCGCCTAGCTACTGCGAATATCTCTCTTTGGAAGAACCATCTAAATGGTGGAGTGTTGAATAGGAATTTTCTGAAACTAGTCAACCATATTGATTCGTTCCTGCTTAGGTCCGGACTGTCTAGCCAAACTTTGCTATTAAAACCAGATTTCCTAAGATTTAGCCACATGCTTAGCGCGCTCTGTTCGTTCACGTGCACATCAAGATTTACAGATACGTTTAGTGCTCGAGGGTTAGCGGGATACAAATGACCCTGGCCTAAAATGATTCGAAAGAGACGGACGAAAGGGTATGCGTACAGGTCGTACCAAACGTTTGGTGCAGTATGTATAACCATCAAACCATCATGCTTTAGCACACGTAACACCTGCTGAAAAGTTTTTTCCAATTCCCACGGGAAAAGATGTTCGACAACATCTAGCATAAGAACGCGGTCAAAATAATGTCGAGGAAAAGGTAAGCTCTTAGCGTCTGCCAATGACACTTGGTTATTGCTTTCTTCGCTAAGACGGCTTATGTGCACAGCTGCTGAAGCGTAGTCTATGCCAAAAGTGCAAGCACCTAGCTTGGAACAAGCGCTGACAATCTCTCCGCGGCCACAACCTATATCTAGAACTTTCATGCCAGGCTTTATGTTAGCGCACCCTAATGATTTTTGTAATCGTGGAGAAAGTTGTGAACCGCGAGTTGACTTGAATTCATCGAACCCTTCACATGCTGACAAAAAGTATTTCTCGTCATAAAGTGCGGCAGGCAGCGATTTCTGGTTGTTGTGCTCAGTTTTCATTTTAGGGTGTATTGTGGTTGGTAGCTGGCTTAATCAGTTGATACAATTGGGCTAATTCAGGCACTTTCATTAGATTCATAAAGGTTATATAGCATATTATTCCAGTTGTACTAGGAATAAATACGGATGCCAGTTCACTAACAATAGTATTAGGCCACGAAATGTATGTGGTGCACCACAACGTACCGGCTATAACCAACCCCATCATGCTTGCTGCTAGTGTTGCTC
>CAZFLB010000193.1:0-2733 GCA_964518945.1 uncultured Acidobacteriota bacterium
TCCTCTCCAAAAATTTAGCAAATCCCGTATAACCAATCAAGCATCAACCTAATTATCAACAAGACTAATATTCCTCAATTAAAAAACGCTGTTTGAGATGATAATTCTCTAAGCCTAGCTGAATAAGTTTATCAAGCAGAACGCTGTAAGAAATTCCTGATGCTTCCCATAATCTTGGATACATACTTATCCTAGTAACACCTGGAATAGTATTAACTTCGGTAATCCATATTTCTTCTGTACTCTTATTAAGTAAAAAATCAATTCGTGCCATACCTCCCAACCTGAGAGTTTTGAATACAGCCAATGCTAAATGCTGTAACTTTTGAACTTGATCATGTGACAACAAGGCTGGAATTAATAATTCACTCTCCTGATCAATATACTTAGCTTCGTAATTATAAAATTCCCTTGACGGAATAATTTCTCCAGGAACTGATACTTCAGGATTATCATTTCCAACCACTGCAAGTTCAATTTCTCGAGCCTCAATACCTTGTTCACACAAAACATGGTCATCATACTGAAAAGCAGCTTCAATATGTGAAGATAACTCCTTCGTATGTACACTCATACTAATACCTATAGAAGATCCAAGATTTGCAGGTTTAACAAAAATAGGATAATCCGCTCTGCTCTCAATCTTTTCCAATAAACTTCTATTATCATCCTTCCATTGAGATCTAGAAAAAGACGTCCAAGGAAGCGTTGGTAATCCTGACCAGTGCAAAATTTCCTTACTAAAGACTTTATTCATTCCCACAGCTGAGCCCCAAACATCTGACCCCACATAAGCAATGTTTAGCACTTCCAGCACTCCCTGTACTTTTCCATCCTCTCCAAATGGACCATGCAAAACAGGAAAAACGATATCTGCTGGCAAATCTAAATTAGCTATCAGACTTATCCAGTTTTGACCAAAGGAAAACTGTACGTCCTCAACAGATCGCAACTTAAGCTTGTCTGAAATTTGATCAGAAGAATATGTGGACCCATCCTTCTGAATACCTACAACTGTAATGTGATATTTAGACTTATCGAGATGATCTACAACAGATGACGCTGATAAAAGCGAAATGTCATGCTCAGCAGACCTTCCCCCACAAAGCACTACAACATGATGCTTCATCTTTAAAAACTTTCTCTCTTTACACTACTTTTACTTACTATTGTTCCCCCTAACAACTCATTTCTGAGCTTTACTGTAAGCTTGAATTACTAGTTTGACAATTCGATGACGCACCGAATCTTTTTCATTAAATTCGCAGAATGAAATTTCTTTCATATGAGAAAGAATTTCTCTAGCCTCTACAAGTCCTGATTTCTGACCAGAAGGAAGATCTATCTGCGTAATATCACCCGTAACAACAGCCTTAGAATTTAGCCCAATTCGGGTCAAAAACATCTTCATTTGCTCAGAACTACAGTTTTGAGCTTCATCCAAAATAACGAAAACATCACTCAAAGTCCTCCCTCTCATGAACGCCAATGGAGCAACTTCTATAACACCTTGGTCTATTAATTTCTGGGCCTTGCTATTTCCTAAAATGTGGAATAAAGCATCGTAAAGTGGCCGCAGATATGGATTTATTTTTTCTTGCATATCTCCAGGAAGAAAACCTAGTCGCTCTCCAGCTTCAACGGCTGGCCTTGCTAAAACAATTCTATGCACTTGCTTACGGGCCAGGAAAGAAATCGCCATAGCTACAGCTAAATAAGTTTTTCCTGTTCCAGCAGGACCAATTGAAAAAATCAAATCAGTATTTTCAATAGCTCGAATATAATGAATTTGATTAGGACTTCTTGGCACTACCTCTCTGAAAGGCTTACTTGTGATAGATTTTTGGGGAAAGAAATCTTTTAAACTAAGAGTTCCCTGTTGAGCAATATGTTCGAAGGCCTCTTGCAAATCCCCGTTAGAAAAATGTGTATCCCGAACAACTAAGTCAGAAAAATCCTTAAGAATTTTCTCCAGAGCAACTACGTGCTGCTCCTCTCCTTTGACAAAGAGCCTTTCGCCTCTTGCATTAATTTGAACATGAAAAAGTGATTCAAGAAGACGTATATTTCTATCCTGAACATCAAACAGGATCTCTGCACCGCGATGAGATAAAACAACTTCACTCAATAGGCTTAACTTGCGGACTCCTTAGAATACTAGGGGAAATAGTGTAACCAAGATTATTAAATTCAGATGATAATATTCAAAAAAGTCCATCAAGAAATTTCGTTTACGTGCTTAGTAAGCCTAGACTTATACCTAGCAGCAGTATTGGCATGAATTATGCCTTTCTGAACTGTTCTATCTATCACTGAATAGATTTCTCTTAAAAAACTATTAGCACCCTCAACATCATTACCGTCCATCAATTGATGAAGTTTTTTAATCTGTCTTCTCATTCGACTACGGTAGCTGCGATTTATCTTTCTTCTCTCTGCGTTTTGACGCATCCGCTTTGCAGCAGATTTGATGTTGGGCATGAATTCAAACCTTCCTATTTAAGGCCACATTATATGGATTTTGGGCTACAGGTGTCAACGACCACTCTAACCAGGTAATCCTTTGCATTAGAACCGGTTGTCTTCTCTAATCGATCTACATCACGAAGTCTATTAAGTATTTGGATTAATACTTCTTGAGGGTATTGTCTAATTTCCTTTTCCTTTCCTTTATAGCTCCAAATCTTCAAATTCTTTAATACTGATTGGAATGATTTACCCTGACTAAGCATT
>CAZFLB010000194.1:0-9076 GCA_964518945.1 uncultured Acidobacteriota bacterium
TGTTCAGTCGACAAGCCTAGCTGTTAATCTGGACGTGATCGAGTCTGATTTGTCAGTTATGGATCCCGAAGAACTTGTTGCTTCAGTCTCTTTTGGTAACAGGGGTGGCTTTAAATTCATCGATTCAAACTTAGCTAGCGCCGAGAAAGAGAACCGAAAAGAGTTTTGGTGGTACCTGCTGGTTGGAGTGTTTTTGTTGCTTGTAGCTGAGACTGCGATGAGCAATCGTTTGACTAGAACCCGAAATCTTGTTGCAGTGAGAAGCTTGAGTCGAGAGAAGCTTACAAAGTAGATATACTGAAACTATAGAAACTTCATGGAGACGCGTTCACAATGATGCTCGAAACATCTGACTACGAGCAGCTACTTGAAGTAGTAAGGTCTGTTCGAAAAAGATGGCGTGTTCGAAACATTCTCAAAGGTTTAGCACTACTGGTAGCGTTTGGTCTGGCAACCTTAGTGGTTGCGGCCTGGGGAATGGAGTATTTTAAATATAGTCCGTTATCGGTCACGTTATTTAGGTTCTTCAGTTATCTAGCGTTATTGGGATTAGCTCTGCGTTTCCTCTATCACCCACTTGCGAAGCGAGTTAAAGATGAGCAAGTAGCCCTTTATATTGAAGAGCATGACAATTCTGTTAGTCAAGCTGTGAGCAGTGCAGTTGAGATAGGTAAGATTGTTGATAACGATTCATCCAATCATCCGCGGTTTGTTTCAAAGGCTCTTGTGAAGAGACTTGTGGAGCAGACCGTTGAGCGTTGTGAGTTATTTAATTATGGAGAGCTCATTGAAAAAAATGATCTCAAACGAAACTCGGCGTTGTTGTTGACTGTGGCTTTGTGCAGTATGGGATTAGTTCTTTTGAGTCCAAATTTTTTACGCAATGGTGTGGAGCTAATCTTAAATCCGATGCGAAGTGCTATGGCTGCAAGTCCTTATTCCATTTTTGTCGACCCAGGTCCTTTGGTTGTGGCTAGAGGTTCAGATCATTTTGTTACTGCTCGACTTAACGGTTTCAAAGCTGACAGAACCGATGTGTTTGTTAAAGAAGAAGGAAATACAGAATGGTTCCAGTTACCTATGAATTTTGATGAGAAGTTAGACCAATATGAATTCATGTTTTTTGATCTTAAGGGCACTACCCAATATTACGTTGAGTCTGAAGGTGTTCGCTCTGAAAGATTTCGTGTTGATGTAACAGACTTGCCTTATGTTAGGCGGATTGACCAAAAATATCATTTTCCAGCTTACATGGGATTACCTCCACAACTAGTTAAGGATGGGGGTGATATAGCCGCTATCTTTGGCACCGAAGTGAGTTTAACAATTATTCCTACCTTTGCTGTCTCTGGTGGTTTGCTACGTGTTGAAGGTGACGAACCTATTCCGTTAGTTCGAGGAAAAGACGGTGATCTGTCTGCCAATCTGAAAGTTACGCGAGACAGTTTTTTTCAAATTGAACTTTTAGGCTTTGATGGGTTTTATCGGCCATCTTCCCCGAATTATGTAATAGAAGTTCTTAAAGACCAACCACCGCTGGTGACATTTGTGCAGCCGGGGCGTGATACTAAGGTCAATCCGATCGAAGAACTTTTCACTGAGGTTCGGGCAGAGGATGACTATGGACTCAGTACGGTTCAGATTGTGTATTCCGTTAATGGTGCGAAGGAGAAGTTAGTTTCTCTATATTCCGGAAAAACGAGAAAAGAAATGGTTGCCGGCTATACTTTTTTCCTCGAAGATTTAGATCTTACGCCAGGAGACTTCGTTTCTTATTACGCTCGTGCTAATGACGAAAGAGGAGGTCCAGCAACTGCGACCGATATTTATTTTATTGAAGCGCGACCTTTCAACCGTCGCTATACTCAAGCACCTACAAGTATTTCTGGCGATGGGGTTTCTCGCGCAGATGGTGCCTTGTCAGTGCGTCAAAGAGAGATAGTGTCTGCGACTTATAGATTAATCAGAGACAAGCATGATTACGATGCGGATGACTGGAAAGAAAATCTCACTACTGTTGCATTGATGCAAGGCCGACTTCGTGAACAGGTTCTAAATCTGCTGCGAAGGATGACAAATCGTGGCATCACCGAAATGGAAGGCGATTTTGAAGTAATTAGTGACTCTCTAGAAAAAGCGGTTGTTGAAATGGGCGCAGCAGAAGAGTCCCTTGTTGCGAAGCAACCTAAAACAGCCATGTCTCCTGAACAGAGAGCGCTGAGTTATTTACAACGTGCTGATGCAGTATTTCGTGAGTTGCAGGTCTCGTTTCAAGAGAATAGCGCTGGTGGTGATCAGGCTAGCAGTGCTGAGGATTTATCAGACTTATTTGAGCTGGAGCTAGATCAGCTGCAAAATCAGTACGAGACTTTTGAGGGTAGACAACAAAAAAACGTTAATGATGAGGTTGATGAAGCGTTAGAGCGTTTACAACAACTTGCGAAGAGGCAGCAGCAAGAGAACGAGCGGATGCGGCAGCGAGCAAATCGTCTAGGAAACAAAGCTGGCAGAGATGGGACGAGTTCGAACCAACGAGAGATTGCAGATGAAACAAAACAACTAGCACGTAATCTGGAGCGTCTAGCCAGAGAGAATGCTCTTCCGGAGTTGCAGAATACGGCCAGTAGGCTAGAGCAAGCGTCAAATTCAATGCGTCGCGCTGGTGCTTCTAGTGAAGGTCAAGCTATTGCTGAAGGATTGTCAGCGCTTGAACAGTTAAAAAATGCACGTAGGAGTCTTGGTAAGAACAAATCAGTTCGATTCGAGCGCGAACTAGAGGATGCGATTGAAAAGACTGGTCGGGTATCTGTAAAACAGAAACAATTGCAGTCCGAAGTAGAGCAACTTGGTTTAAAAAGAGAGATTGACAAAAAATGGTTGCAGAGTATTTTTGAGCAGAAAGATGAGTTGTTTGAGGAAGTTTCAAATCTTGAAAATCAGTTAGATAGGATGGCTCAAGGATCTAGGCGAAAGCAAAAAGAGGCTTCAAGAAAGATTCAAGATGCGGCCAACTCGATTCGGAGTAGTAAGCTAAAAGAAAAAATTCGATATAGCAAAGGTGTTGTTCAAAGCCGATCGGGCCAATTTGCAGACAAGTTTGAGACGGTAATTCATTCTGACGTGGAATCGTTAAAGAAGAAACTCCAAGAGGCGGTTTCAGTAGTAGCAAAATCGGATCAAGACCAAGTCGTGGAGACAATTGAAAGAGCAGGAGATTTGGTAAGGAATATAGAGTCTCTTGTCGATCGACTCCGTGCGTTGGGGGAAGAAAAAATACAAAGTTCAGAGGTTATGCCTGAAAGTACAGGTCAGCAACAAGAAGAGAAGGTTACTGGAAAAAGTGACGTAAAAGGTGCTCGAGGCTTACCTATGATCGGATCTGATGCAGACGGCGCTCGTAATTGGAAGGAACCTAGATTTGTCCCGATTGAGGAAGTGCGACAATTTAAGCGTGAATTTCGGGAGCGTGTGAGTGAAGCTTCGGGGCTGGGAGAGCAACTCTTGAAGCAAAAGATAGAAACCCCGGTTCTTAAGGACATTATTCGGTCGTTAGAGCGTCTAGATGAAAATCAACTCTATTTGAAGCCAGACGGTCTTGCACAATTAGAGGGAGAAGTTCTTGCTTCACTCAAACAATTTGAATATTGGTTGCGCCAAAAATTTGAAGGACTGAACGAAGGAGAGCTCTTCGTTGCAACTCCAGACCAGGTACCTTTGAGGTATCGGGACCTTGTTGAAGATTATTTTCGTTCCTTATCCCAATCCCACCAACGATGATGTCAGAGTGAGTAGTCGAGTTGTAAACAAACTCTGAGTAGTTAAGAGTATGTTGCTGTAGGCGGAATTAGTGAGCCTGCTGTCACGAGTGCTTTGTCTGTAATTGTAGCGTTGTCTCCGATAATGGCACCTAATTGACTCAGGTTTGGAGTAATTGACTTCCCGTTGATGTTGACCGACAGCTGCTCTCCTGGACGGGTTTCGAATGTAACATTATTCCCAATATGTGCTGAAGCACCCACCACCGAATTCGAGATATTTGCCCCTTCGCCCACAAAAACGTTGTTGAACAGTGATACTTGATTAAGTGTAGCGCCGGCGGAGATGGTACAAGAAGGTCCGATAGAGGTTGGGCCGATTATACGGACTCCCTCTCCAAGACAGACATTATTCCCGATTTGAACGGGCGAGGTTATGGTTGTACTTGCGGGAACAATCAGGTCGTGGTTTACATCGTCATGTAAGTCAAGGCGTTCTGCGCGCGAACTGTCTGACCATATAAAATGGGAAGCCTTTAAAATATCCCACGCATAAGTTATAGGACACCACCATTGCTTGATTTTCTGTGGTCGCACGCACGACTTAGAGGATAACTGTAAAATGAAATCAGGAAACTCTAGTTCGCCGCGTGAGCTTAGTGATATACCATCCAGTAGATGTAAATCTTCCAATTCGACACAGTAACCACCAACGCTACACCACACACCACGAGTTGCATTCTCAGGCTTTTCGATAATGTTCTTGATTATGTTGTCTTCTATATCTACGACTGCACAGTTTTTTGGATCTTGTGCTTGAGTGACTAAGATTCCTCGACCCCCGGTGATTAGTGTTTGTAAGTCTTCTCGGTCATACAAGTCGTCTCCATTTAAGATGATCGTTCTATCGGTCACGAATTCTCTGGCTGCCAAGACAGCATCTGCTGTACCGCGTTGTTTGGTCTGTTCGATGTACCGAAGTCTAATCCCATAATGTTCCTCTCCAAAGTAATGTATTATCTGCTCTTTTTGATAGCCAACGATTATAAGAGCTTCTGTCGTTAATCCTCGAAGCTGCATCAAGAGGTGGCTGAGAAGAGGACGGTTCCAAATAGGTATCAGTGGTTTTGGTATTGTAGTTGTTAGAGGATAGGTTCGTGTGGAAGAACCTGCTGCAAGGATAATCGCTTGTGGCATTAAGAAACCGATCGTACCATGCTGTAAAAGAGCATGTTGTCATTAATAAATTACCTATAATTGTGTAACGAGATGGCTAGCTTGGCAACCAAATACGCTATATCAGATTTAGATTTTGTAAACCTTAGCGAAATACGTTCTAGTGAGATTATACATTTGTGGGATAGGGAGATTAGCTTTTATCGGACGGTCTTACATTGGGATGTCTCACATGCAATTCGAGGATTGAAACAAGCGTTGGCAAAAGGTCAGTTATATGGAAAAGGTGTCCGTTCTGAAGGATCTCTGTGTGCTTATTATTGTTACGCGATTGATTGTGGTAGAGCGGTAATCTCAGGGTTAGGAGTATCACATCCATCTTTCGGTAAAGGAATTACTAAGGCGATTGTGGAAGAGTTAGTTAAACACCTTGATAATTTCTCTGTGCGTCGTATTGAGAGTCAGTTCATTGGTTTTGACATACCTGGGCTTGTTGAGTGTTTTGAAGCTGAGGGCTTTAAAACAAACTCGAGAGAATTTCTTAGGATTCCTTTACCCTCTTCAAAATCATTGCACTTTATGAATCGCTCTATCCTTGTACAACCATTCGATTCATTTAGTCTGGAAGAGATAGCAACTCTTATGCACGATGCACATGCGGGTCTTGTTGATTCTGAAATTAATGAACTATACGCAACGAGACAAGGTTGTAAAACGCTTCTTGACGATATTGTCACTCAGCATGGGTGCGGCAACTATTTGCTTGATGCGTCATCCATAGCCGCTGTCAATGGTGCAGATAGAGCAGGTGGCTTTGCTATTGTCAGTTTGATTGGAAACGGTCATGGGCACTTAGCACAGTTAGCAGTTGCGCCAGAATTCCAGAAGCAAGGTGTGGGACGAGTTCTTCTTGATTGTACTCTTGCGAAATGTTCCGAGTTAGGCTTGGGCATGCTCTCATTAATGGTCAGCTCTCGAAATAAACGAGCTAAGAATCTTTACCATAGGGTTGGCTTTGAGACCGTTTATCGTTTCCCGGTGTTTTTTCGAGAAAACTAGTTTTTTCTTGGGTGCCAAAAATTCCAAGAAGTGTTGGATCGGGTAGTAGTCCATCGATACCCTTCAATCGTAATTTGAAGCGTTTAGTGTACAGAGGGTCAATTTCAATCGTTTGTGTCCCATCCAACGGTGTGTTTAAAAGGCCCGTAACGAGTGATGCAATACCTGGCCAGTAGTCGGGCGTTTCCCAAATGATTTGAAGTTCATTCTGGTCGTTTTCAACAAGAATTTCTATCTTCGAGACAGGAGTACGAGGATTAGCTCCATAATGTAACTGGAAAATTTCTATCTTTCGGGCCACAGGCAGATCAATGTCTATGGTTAAATACTTTTCAGATAGAGGGTTTTCTTTCTTTATTATCTTTTGGGATAGAACCAAAGTTTTGGAAGTAACTTTTGTTGATTTCTTTTTAGATTTGAGGTTTGGAGTTTGGACCACTTCATACACTAACTGGTCTCCAAAATTTCTTATTGGTCGTATGGTTGAAGCATATTCCTCTAATCCCTTTAATATCCGAGATAATGCACGCGGGCGAAATGCTTTTAAGTGGAGTATCACGTAACGGACCTGCAATTGTTGCAATATTGTCACTGAATCTGGGGACGGAAATCGTGAGAGTGCTATCTTGATCCACTGATGTGACATAGGGATGAACCCGCTATCGCCATTTAGCGTGGGGCGAAAGCCGTGATGTCGTCCCCAAAACATATATCGGGTGTCAACTACCTTGAAGGGAAGTTCTACAAAAGGGCCCGGAGCTTGGTCGTTTAGCCAAGTGTAGACCTTAGGGGGATCATCTACATGAGGTTTTAGTGCATAAGGAATGCCTGTCGATTCCACGATAAAGAAAAGACTTATTGGTAAAGCCAAGAGTAGTGGTCTACAAGGTCGATCAAATTTATCGAATAGCCAGGAAAGTGCAAAAGCGGAAAAAATGGATAAACTCAACAAAGGAAGAATTGCAAACCGGGTAAGAGCTCTTAGTCCTCGGAAGAACACGATGTTTTCGTAAAGAAAAGGATATATGGGGGTGTTAGGACCCATAGATAATACGACTCCTGTTACTAAAATAGCTCCATAGCAAAGACCGATACGAAGTTTGCTATTGTTTCTGAAAGTCAGCCACATTCCAAGAAACCCTAGAACCAAAAGTGTAAGTCCAGGGAACAGAAAATCTGTGGGTTTTGGAGAGTTGAACCATTCTGTTGAGATTCCATGGTAAAGGCGACTAGAAGAAGCCAAATAGTCGATGGGAGTAGCGGATAGCACTGACAAACCGTTTAATTCCCACTCCACACCGAGTTCTCTATTTACCCAAAGATAAGGCATTGCAAATGGAGCAAGTATTGAGAGTGATGTCATGAAAGAGGCACCTAAAAGAGCACATTTGCGCCAAGCTAGGGTATTTGGCAGTAATGTTATAAGCGCGGCTAGGATCGCGACTGCTGAGATGGCACCTAGGTATGTTCCGGCAAGTGTTTGTAGTACGAAAGCTCCTGAGAAAACTAAAAGCCAACGTCTATTTTTGTTCGTAATGAATAGATGGATCCCAGCAAGTGCCACAGGAAGAAAAGCATAGAGCTGCATCTGAATGTGTGGGAGTCGATTGAAACGAAAAGGTGCAAATGAGAAAAACAATCCAGTTAAGATGGAAGCGAGGTGGTTTTTTGTTAGGGTCCATGCTAGAAAATACATGCCGAGAGCTGAGGCAAACATTGAAAAAAGAAGAATTAGGTTGTTGGTTAGAACTAAGTCGTCTGTAATGGCAAGCAGGGGAAGTGCTAAAAGTCCTTGCAACGTTAGGTGCTCAGAATAAGCGAGGGAATGACGCAATGGATAGAAAATATTTGCCTCGAAAAGTTCTATTGGATTTTCGACCAATTGATGCGCTACCCAAGAAATGGCCCATGCATTCAAACGAGCGTCGCCATTATCAAGGCGTGATGCTGAAGTTAAGTTGACAACGAGGGGATAGCTTAGAATGCAGGTTGCAATAATATAGACTAAACTTGCGTTTGTAAGTCTGCGCCACGTTAGGCTTTCGAGAATATTTTTCTCCTTCATAGGCGAGATGTTTTTACACGAACACCGATTACTTTAAATAGTAAACGCATGAAGATGCAATCTTAAAAGTTAAGGTAGAAGTAAGTCCACAGTTGTTTCCAAACAACCAGAATTGCTTCGTACTTCTTAATGTGTGTAAAATTTCAAGTTTGTCGGTTGTTTATTAAACTTGGTTTCATTTTCTTAGTTAACCAGAGTAGGAGGATAGTGGATGAGTCGTGACGGTAAGTTCCTGTTCACTTCGGAATCTGTGACAGAAGGGCACCCAGATAAGATTGCTGATCAGATTTCAGACTCTATTCTGGATGCTCTAATTGATGAAGATCCAATGTCGAGAGTTGCTTGTGAGACTATGGTAACTACCGGTTGTGCGATTATCGCAGGGGAGATTACTAGTGAGTCTTATGCTGACTTACCTCAAATTGTTAGAGACACTATCCGGGATGTAGGTTATACCCGTGCGAAATTTGGGTTTGACCACGAAACATGTGCGGTGCTGTCAACTATTAAGGAGCAATCACCGGATATAGCGATGGGTGTGGATCCGGGGGGTGCAGGTGACCAGTGACTCATGTTTGGGTATGCATGCGATGAGACTGCGGAACTTATGCCAATGCCGATCACCTTGGCCCACAAGCTTGTACTTCGCTTGACTGATGTTCGAAAGTCTGAGGTGCTGGATTACCTGAGACCAGATGGTAAAAGTCAAGTGACTGTTGAGTATGATGGTACGAAGCCAATACGTGTCGAAGCAGTTGTGATCTCAAGTCAACACAGTAGTCTTGTGAAAATGGAAACGCTGCGGCACGAAATTAAAGAACAGGTGATTCGGCATGTGATTCCGGCGGAATTACTGGACGAAAACACGAAATTTTTCATTAATCCTACGGGAAGGTTTGTTGTAGGTGGGCCGCAAGGTGATTGCGGCCTTACAGGGCGAAAAATTATAGTCGATACTTACGGTGGGGTGGGAAGCCACGGCGGCGGTGCGTTCTCTGGAAAAGACCCTACGAAGGTTGAC
>CAZFLB010000195.1:0-2940 GCA_964518945.1 uncultured Acidobacteriota bacterium
GTCGTGACATAGCCGATGCTGCAGGGATTGCTCGTAGGTCATATTGCATTATGTCTTCTCATGCAGTCAATTTGCCATCTTTTGTTTCTCCCATTTTAACTTTTATGAATGTTCCTGAAGCAGGACCAGTGGCCTCCATAAGTTCCTTTGGTGTCATAGATGTCTTTTCAGGATGGGCTGTTTTTTTAGCTAGTAGAGCTAGTTTTGGCTCTAAGTATCTCGCTAGCTTACCACCAAATCCTCCACCAATCTCAGATGGAGTGATTTTGACTTGACTAGGCGGTATGCCTAAGGTCATTGCGGTGACATCGCGGGCTTGGAAGTGTCCTTGAGTACTAGTCCAAAGGTATATACGTCCATTTTTATCCCAGAGGGCTGTAGAAACATGTGGTTCTATATAACCTTGGTGGACAGTACCTGTATAAAATTCTCTTTCAATTATGAAGTCAGCTTCACCAAACCCCTTTTGTAAATCGCCTTTTTCATATCTGATATGGGTAGCTACATTATTAGAATTGTCATTTAAATTATCGTGCAACAAGGGAGCATCATCTTTGATACCTTCCCAGGCTGTAAGTACATGGGGTAATACCTCGTAGTCTATCTGAATAAGTGATAATGCCTCCTCTGCAATATTTGGATCATCAGCTGCTACAGCTGCCACAGGGTGTCCAACATAGTAGACTTTATGATAAGCCAGAATAGCTTGCTTAGGGGGTCCGAATGTTTCATAACCTATTGGATTTCTCATCTCGTCATCTGAAAACCCGAAATCTTTAGACGTTACAATAGCTCTTACTCCGGGTAAATTTTCCGCCTTTGATGTATCAATTGATTTAATATTCGCATGTGCGTGTGGGCTTCGTAAGATTTTGGCGTAAAATGTTCCTGGAAGGTTAACATCTGCTGTATACTTGGCTCGGCCAGTTATCCTATCATAACCATCTTGTCTAGTTGGCCTACTACCTATTACCCTATACTTATCGCTCTCTAATACCACATTAGGGTTGTAATCTTGTTCTTGTATAGTCATTGGGCTTTACCTCCATGAAAAGGAACTATTTTGTGAGTCTTACTATTCCATTATAATGTATTGGATGTCAATATCATTCATATAGTTTAGATTATTTAATTTCGGTGGTTCATAAAAAAGTGCTTAGATAGCAAGTGGGCTGGAATTAATTCCAGCCCACCAGTTAAAGTGCTTATTCTATTTAACTATTTTTATGCCCATTATTGTCTTTGGCCCACAAATTCTCCAAAATTTCTCCAGGTTTCATTGGGAGGTTCTGTGGCCGGATGCCTAACGCATCATAAATTGCATTTGCTATTGCCCCAGCTGGAGGTACTATATTACACTCTCCAACTCCTCTAACGCCGTAAGGATGCCCTGGATTAGGGACTTCTACTATAACGGTGTCTATCATGGGTACATCTAAGCTGGTAGGCATTCTATAGTCTAACAGGCTGCTATTTGCCATGACTCCTTGGTCATTATAGTAGTACTCTTCATTAAGAGCCCATCCTATACCTTGAACTGCTCCGCCTTGCATTTGGCCTTCAACGTAGCTTGGATGAATAGCTTTTCCTACATCTTGAACAACGGTGTAACGTAATATGTCAGTTTTACCTGTTTCTGGATCTACCTCTACATCTACGATATGACAACCATAGGCACTTCCTACACCCTTAGGATCTACAGATGCACTTCCTGTTACGGTTCCGCCAGTAGTACCTAACTGCTTGGCCAGCTCTTTGAAAGTAAATTTTGTTGAGGGATCAGATTTAGAAGAGAGAGATCCACAACAATACTCAACCTGATCAGCAGGGATATCCCATATTTGGGCAGCTCTTTCTTTCAATTTCATAATAAGATCATTTGCAGCATCGTGAGCTGCAATTCCTGTGGCAAATATAGTCCTGCTTCCAGCACTAAAGTGGGTCCAGCCAACTGACTCAGTATCACCAACCTTAGTATCAATATCATCTAATGGGATTCCCAAAGTTTCAGCAACTTGCATAGCTATAGCTGTTTTGGAGCCAGCTAAGTCTACTGATCCTTCAACAAGACTCACTCTTCCATCGTATTGCACAGTTATATTTGCACTTGAGGCAATGCCTGCATTAACCCAGAATCCAGCACCAATGCCACGACCTCTTTTGAGTCCATTAGGTCCATCTTTTTCTAATGGGGCACTATAATGCGGGTGGTCTTTAACTGCTTCCATTACCTCTATAAATCCAATCCGTGGATTTACAACTCCATCATGGCGACGGCTACCTTCCTTGGCTCCATTTTTTATACGTAACTCTACTGGATCTATACCTATTTTTTCGGCAATTTCATCCAAGATTGTTTCACATGCCCAAGCTGCGTTTGTTGCTCCGGGAGCTCGGTATGCCTGTGATTTTGGCTTATTTACAACAACCTCATACCCATCAACTAATACGTTTTCTACATCATAGGGGGCAAACACAATAACAGCTCCTCGACCAACTGGTGAGCCGGGAAGAGCCCCTGCTTCGTAGGCCAGATAAGCTTCCATTGCTGTGATAGTACCATCATTTTTGGCACCAATTTTCAACTTCATATATGAGCCAGGTGTGGGACCAGTTGATTCCAAAACTTCTTTACGAGTCATGATTCCCTTAACAGGGCGTCCTGATTTTTTGGAAAGCATAACGACCAGAGGGTCTAAGTAGACCGGTAACTTTCCTCCAAATGCTCCTCCAACTTCACAAGGGATAGTTTTTATTTGAGAGTCTGGTACACCAACTACCCTAGCGGTGTAGTCTCGTGCAGTGAAGTTACCTTGGGTGCTTGTCCAAAGGGTTATACTACCATTAGAACTCCAGTCTGCTACAGAAGCGTGTGGTTCTATATAACCTTGGTGGACAGTGGCGCTATTGAATTCTTTTTCAATGACTATATCTGCTTCT
>CAZFLB010000196.1:0-4588 GCA_964518945.1 uncultured Acidobacteriota bacterium
TAAGTGAATGCGAGAGTAGAGGTCCGCCCAAAGCAATTCGTTTCCACGGAGATTCTTGCAACTCGCTTTCTGTAATCTCGATATACTTCTTTTTAGCAAGTAAGGGGAACGGTCCTCGAACGATGCCTAGTTCGTTCCGAATTGATCTGATCGGCACTGGTTCTGTAGCGATTGCCAGAGTCGTCAAGATTCGCGTTGTGGTCGGATGTAGCCTGTCCTGATTCAGGGCTCTCTCACCTAAGGCAGTAATTCGAACTGACCGAGTCATTCGCCGAGGCATTTGTTTCTCGGCTTGGAATTTTCGAATCTGACCTTGACGCAACATTGTAGTTAATGTCCTAGAGACCGTCTTTTTCTCCAATGCTTTTGCTATTGCTCTTGGTGTCATAGGGCGTTGTAACAGATCGAACACTAACTTCCCTGCACCCGTGGGGTTTGCTCCGGTCACCCGTTCATAGAGCGTTAAGTCATTTTTAGGAGTATCTGGAGGGAGCATTCGTCTGTATACCAGTCCAGGTGACGCGATGTAGTAGTCTGAAATCCACGCGGCCAAAGACATCTGACTTCTGGTCAAAACCGGTTCGTCATCAAGGAGACTTATAACCGGTTGCAGTTTCACCGATTTTGGAATCGCGGGTAGTTCGCTAAATATCTTTGTGATGCATCCGACTAAAACTTTGCGACCTAATCTAGCTCGTGCCCGCACCCCTGGTGCTGCCCGGAGAAGGTTGTCAGGAACGCCATATGAAAAAGTGTGAAGTACTGGAACGGGCAACGCAATCTCCGCATAGACAGAGTACCTACGATGAGTGCTCATGAAGAAGCCGCCGGATTAACTTCATGTCTTCCCAGCACTCCCTTTTTTTTTCAGTATTTCTGAGAAGAAATGCGGGGTGATAGGTTGGCACTAGTTTTGTGCCTCTATAAGAAAATATCTTTCCGCGAACTGAAGATATTCCTTTGTCCGTACTCAATAAACTCTGAGTAGCAACCCTTCCGAGAGCACAAATAATCTTTGGTTGAACTGAGTCGACTTGACGTTCTAAAAAAGGTTGACACTTAGTAATCTCTTCATCCTCGGGGTTTCGATTGCGAGGTGGTCGGCATTTGACCACATTAGTTATGTATACTTGATCTCTGCGTAATCCAATAGACTTAATGATTTTAGTCAGTAATTGTCCCGCAGGACCAACAAACGGAACCCCTTGTTGGTCCTCCTCTTGCCCAGGGGCTTCTCCAATAAGCATCAATGCTGCTTTAGGATGGCCTACCCCGAATACTATCTTCGACCGGGCTTCATGAAGAACGCATCGCGTGCAGCCTTCCATTTGATTTGCAATGCCGCACAAGTTATTAGTATCCAATATGGATTTTCGAAGGCCGAAGCTGGTAATCGATGAGTAAAATGAGAATCGTTCTCGAAGCTCATTTTCTATCCAGAGTTTTCCACTAGTCATTGCTGAAACGAGTCCAAAATTTGGTCTATCTCGCCTTGTGCATGGGACGGCCGCATTCGTTCAGCGATTACGATGGCTTTTAGCCATTCTGTCTTTTTTTCGACATTGTCGTTTACAAGAATATAGTCGTAATCCTTGTAACGTTGAATTTCTTGGCGTGCGGCATCCAGACGGTTGTCGATAGTGTGCTTTGTGTCCTGCTGCCGGCCTCTTAAGCGCTCTTCTAGGACACTGAAAGATGGAGGCATCAAAAAAATCGATACTGCATTGGGTTGAGCCTTGCGAACCTGCACTGCGCCCTGCACATCCACATCCATTAGCAAATCGTTTCCGTTGTTCAGGATGTTTTCGGTTTCGACTTGCGATGTTCCGTATAAATTGCCATGAACTTTTGCCCATTCCAGAAATTCATTACCCTTAATTTTCTCACGGAATGACTCCTCCGAAATAAAATGGTAATCCTGGCCACTCACTTCTGCCTCGCGTCGCTCTCTTGTAGTAAAAGAAATTGAAAACCGTACACTGTCGAGGTTCTCGAGGAGCCTTTTTACCAAGGTCGTTTTCCCCGAACCGGAAGGTGCCGAAATTACAAAAAGATTCCCTCGCTTCAGTGTCATAAGATGTTTTGTACCTGTTCACGAATTCGTTCGAGTTGTGTTTTGATAATAATTACGTGCTCTGCTATTTTGCTATCTTGGCTTTTGGCACCAATTGTATTTGCCTCTCTGTTCATTTCTTGAGCAATATAGTCTAGTTTCTTTCCGCATGGTTCTGAACCGGAAACACTAATACTCCATAATTCCAAATGAGATCTAAACCGGGTGATCTCCTCGGATATGTTACCTCGCTCAACTAGGCGAGCTACGTCCATGGCAACATTCTTTGGGTCGATAGAGGCGGTGACCAGGTCGGAGACTTTCTCCATCAAGTCTTCTCTCCGTGCTGACAAATTCTCCTCTGAAATCAGTTCGATTTCATCCAGCTGAGCCCGCAATGTTATCAACCTCCCGTTCACATCATCTTCCATCACAGCTCCCTCTAAGCTTCTCATCTCATTGATAGAACCCAGAGCTTTTTCCAGTGCATTTTCCAAGAGGCCCAGGAGCTCTGGGTCCTTACTGAAATCTCGTTCCATAATCCGAAATCCGTTAGAGAGCCCTACTAACTCAGAGAGGGTTAGTGAAGCACTCAACTTTAGCTCATCCTGAAGCGTTTGTGCTTGTTCAGCAACTACTTTGAGTAGATGTTTATCGACACTGACCTCATATGTGCTGCTCTTCTTCGGATTAACGTAAACGGTGACATCGATTTTCCCTCGCTGAAGAGAAGCCCCAACACATTCTCGTACTTTTCCCTCATAAAATGGCAGTTTGGGAATCATTTTGATATTTGTATCGAGGTAACGATGATTTAATGAACGAATTTCTACAGTCGATTCATAGCTGTTATTAGAGGCGACTGCTCTGGAAAACCCTGTCATACTTCTCAGCATTAAATAATTGTCCTCATTGCAAGCTAATGGTCAAGGTTGTTTATGCGAAGCGAACTGAAGCTCATAAAGGCTTCTATAAGCGCTGTGGGGGTTCAGCAATAATTCGTCGTGCGTCCCAATTTCTGTTACTGAGCCCTCGTCTATCACCACAATTTTATGGGCCCTTCGTACGGTAGACAGTCGATGTGCTATCACGATCGTGGTTCGGTTCTCTGTTAGGTTTTCCAGTGCGCGTTGCACGAGCGCCTCTGACTCCGCATCGAGAGCACTTGTGGCTTCATCTAAAATGAGGATTGGCGGGTCTTTAAGGATGGCACGAGCGATTGCGATTCGTTGTCGCTGACCTCCTGAAAGTTGCATACCTCCTTCTCCAACAACTGTATTCAAACCCAAGGGTAGCGCGTTAATGAAGTCCAACGCGCAAGCTGCTCTCGCGGCAGCCTCGACCTGCTCTCTGGACGCAGAAGTGACGCCGTAAGCAATGTTGTTATAGACACTATCATTGAAAAGAATTACCTCTTGAGTAACAAGCCCGATTTGTTTACGAAGAGAAGATAGGGTTCCGTTACGGATGTCGATCCCATCAAGCAGAATTGCACCATCGGTTGGCTCGTAGAATCTAGGAACTAGGCTCACGATCGTGCTTTTGCACGCCCCGCTTGCCCCAACAAGAGCAACGATTTGACCTGCGGTAATAGTAAAAGAAATGTTCCGTAAAGTCGGTACGGGGTTGTTTTCATAATGAAAGTCTACTTTTTCAAATGAGATAGAGTTTTTTATTGGTGCTATATCGATAGCGTTAGGGTCTTCATCGACTTCACATTTGGTGTCTAACGTGTTGAAAACCCGGCTTGCCGCTGCGACAGACTGCTGAAGTGTTGCGTTCACTCGCGATAACTTTTTTATTGGCATGTACATCATAAACAGAGCTGCCATAAAAGAAGTGAATTCTCCTGTCGTCATTTCATCAGCTGCGATACGGTTACTGCCATACCAGAGGGCTAGAGCTATTGCTCCGCCGCCAATTAATTCCATGATAGGTGGCATCACTGACAGGACGCGAGTTATCCGCATATTGGTATCAAACAGATCGTCGGTGGCATTCTTAAATCTTTCAGATTCAAAGGGCTCCATACGAAAGGCTTTTACAATACGTCGTCCAGATATGGTCTCATGGAGTATTTCAGTAATATCACGCCAACGCTGCAGTCCACTTTCGGTACGATGCCTTAATTTACTTCCTAGGCTTAGAAGAGGATATATGGCCAAGGGAGTGGTAACCAAGCAGAACGACGCAAGCCGCCAGTCATAATAAAACAGAAGGCAAGCATAGCCAACCAGAGCGAAACTTTGCATTAGCAGGTCGCTAGCTGCTGCTGATATTGCAATTTGGATTTTTTCGACATCATTTGTAATGGAACTAATCAAAGTTCCAGTTGGGTTCTCTTTAAAGAAAGGCAAGGATTGCTTGATGACGTTGTTATAAAGGCGGTTTCGTAAATCCATTACAGTGCGCTGCCCGACCCAGTACACATCCGCCACCTTCCCCTCCGAGTCCAGTTTGTTGTCGGGGTGTTTGCCTCTATGAAGGTAGCCTTTTGTGAGAAAGTCCTTTCGAACCATATCACGTGTGGATCTG
>CAZFLB010000197.1:0-3350 GCA_964518945.1 uncultured Acidobacteriota bacterium
GTAAGACACTGAAACTAAATCCTAGAGAAGCCGAAACTCGAGGCCAAGCCATGCTGGCTCAGGTGGGACTCGAACACAAAGCTAAAGAATTTCCTGACCAACTCTCTGGGGGGCAACAACAGCGAGTAGCCATTGCTCGAACGTTAGCACTTGAACCTGAGATTCTTTTACTCGATGAACCCACTAGCGCACTCGATCCAGAACTTGTAGAGAGCGTACTGCAAGTAATCCGAAAACTGCGAGATGATGGCATGACGATGATTGTTGTCAGCCATCAAATGGCCTTTGTCAAAGAAGCAGCAGATCGTGTGGTCTTTCTCAAATCTGGCAATATCGTCGCAACGGCCCCCCCTAAGCAAATTTTCGAGTCGCCTAAGCACCCAGATACAAAAAAGTTCCTCGAAAAAGTATCAAGATAATGGATGGCTTCATAGACAGCTTCTTCAATCGCGAAGTGTTATTAAATGCTTGGCCTGCTGTCACTGCTGGGTTCTGGGTGACTCTGAAAATACCCACTTTAATAGTACCAACCGGAATTACTTTTGGCCTTGTACTTGCACTCATCCGTTCACTGCGTTCGAAAGTTCTGAACTTTCTCATCATAACTTTCGTTGACAGCTTCCGGGCAATCCCTCCTCTCGTTATACTTATTTTATTTTTTTTCGCATTGCCTTTCATCCAAATTCAACTCAGCGGGCAAACAACAGCTTGGCTGGGGTTAAGCTTTGTATTAGCAGCGTTTTCCGAAGAAATATTCTGGGCCACAATGCTAGCTATACCAAAGGGACAATGGGAAGCAGCGAGAGTAACAGGACTAAATCAGGTTCAAGCCCTCAGATATGTTGTACTTCCACAGGCTATACGAATAGCAATCCCACCACTCACCAACCGTGCTATCGCCATTGGAAAAGGGACTGCACTAGCATCTGTAATAGCTGTTCCTGAGGTTCTCAATCAAGCTACCAGCATTCAAGCTCAGTTTGCTAACCCATCTCCCCTCGTTCTAGCCGCCGGCGCCTACCTAGTTCTCTTTTTTCCATTGGTCATCGGCAGTCGATTTCTAGAATCAAGATATAGGTGGAAGCGCTAATTTTCTCATGGATCAGGTGCTCGACAACTTCTTCAATCTCACCGTAATGAAGACAAGCTTGCCTTATCTGGCAAGAGGAATTCAGGTCACAGCAAAGCTATGTTTAATGGTCATACCTCTTGGAATCTTAGGAGGATTGACAACGGCCTATCTCCTGTCAACATGCTCTCCCAAAATCCGTTTTCTATTAATCATATTCATAGATTTGTTTCGCGCGTTTCCTCCACTTGTACTTCTAGTTCTCATATTCTACGGACTACCCTTCAGCGGAGTCGAAATTTCAAACTTCACCGCTGTTACGCTATCTTTTTTCCTGAACACATCGAGTTTTTACGCTGAGATTTTCCGCGCTGGGATCGAGAGTATCGGCAAGGGACAAAGAGAAGCAGCGGAGTCTACCGGACTTTCCAATCTACAAACAATGTATTATGTGATTCTTCCGCAAGCAACAAGAAACGTTCTTCCAGAACTAGTTAGTAACACGCTAGAGGTAGTGAAGTTAACTTCACTCGCAAGCGTAGTAGCAATCCCAGATCTTTTACGTATGGCTCGCGTGGCTCAAGGCTTAACTTTCAACCCTACACCGCTCGTCCTTGCTGCCGGTTTATACGCCTTATTTCTATGGCCTGTGGTGCGGGGATTAAGTCTAATGGAACGACGACTAAAAGCCCCCGTATGAGTTAAAATCAACAGTAATGCAAGATATTCCAACACTATTAGAACAGCCAAACACAACAGTGGCTGTTGTGGGTGCAACTGACAATCCTGCGAAATACGGATACGTGATTTATCGGGACTTGAAACAAAAAGGCTATGAGGTTTTACCAATCAATCCAAACCGCATTACCGTTGATGGAGACAAGGCTTTTAGTTCACTCTTAATGCTTTCTATTAAACCCGCAATTGTGAACATCGTCGTACCACCATCAGTAACCATAAACATATTGAATACGTGCTATGCAATCGGACTCGACAATATATGGCTTCAACCCGGCGCAGAAAGCTTAGAGTCTGTAGACTTCCTAAAGAAACACGGGTTCAACTACCTCGCAAACGCTTGTATTATGGTGAAGAGTCGAATCGTCACTCAGTAAAGACTTAATGCACCCAGTAATAGTCATAAACCCCAACTCGACAGAAGCAGTTACTCGTGAAATGGATAAGGCAATAGAACCACTTCGGATGCCTGGCGGTCCACCGATCGACTGTATTACCCTACAGGAGGGTCCCCCAGGCATCGAGACCAACGACCAAGTAAAAGCTGTTGTAAACCCGTTATGTTCTCTGGTACTTTCAAAACACCACAATGCTAGTGCTTTCGTTATTGCTTGTTATAGTGACCCCGGCTTGAACGAAATTCGGAAAGTATCTTTAAAACCAGTATTTGGCATCGCAGAATCTGCGATGGCAACTGCCCTGACTTTAGGAGAGCGCTTCGGAATCATTTCAATTCTGGACACCTCAATAGCTCGCCATATTGACGCAGTGAGAGTAGCTGGCCTCGAATCCCGGTTTGCTGGTGACATCGCAATAGGTGTTGGAGTAACCGGGCTCATCGGTAATGAAACGGATGTTCAGGAACGTATTTTGAATGCAGGTCAGCGACTACGTGAAGAACACGGTGCTAACGTTCTAATTCTCGGCTGTGCTGGTATGGCTCGCTTCAAACTTCCTCTTGCCAAAGAAATCTCTCTACCGGTAGTCGAACCAACTCAAGCAGCTGTAACACTCGCCATTGGAGCAATTCAACTGCAGTAAAGATTTAACCGTGTCACCGCCACTTATCAATTTATCAATATCAATTCGGTAGAATCATTCCCGTCTGCTCGACTATTCGAGAGTAGTGCTCAATGCGCCTGTGCTTTTCAAAATTAAAAATATTCTCTTTAATGTCTCTGCATGAGTCGAGCCCGCAAGTGTACACAAGAAGTTCGTCTTCTTCAGTCACAGCCTGTGCAACAATTTCTCCTGTTGGGGCAACGATAGCTGACCCTCCGATAAGACGATGTCCGTCCTCAGAACCTGCCTTAGCTGCCGCAACTACCCAAGTCCCATTCTGATAAGCACCCGCTTGTAGCGAGAGAAGGTGATGAAACATACGCCGATGAGATGGTTCTCTGTGATAGATATTAACTTCCGGAGTATTGTAGCCGAGAAGAACCATCTCAACGCCCTGCAAACCCATCACGCGAAAAGTCTCTGGCCAACGGCGGTCGTTGCAGCTGCACATGCCAACACTTCCTTCGAACGCACGCCCTAC
>CAZFLB010000198.1:0-7776 GCA_964518945.1 uncultured Acidobacteriota bacterium
CGAGCTATCACGACTTTCGGGTCAGGCAAGTCATCCGACGAAACGATAATGACGATCCGACTAAATAAGGATGGAACAATACACGCAACTCCCCCTCAACACGTTAGAGTTCACCTCACCGCGGACTGGGTTCGACTCATCAGCAACGACAGCGAAGCAACCACAATCCTAAACGAATGGAACGAGGCACATAGCAATCCCCACAAATTTGTATTTGGGCGGTCTAACACTAGCATCGCTGCTGCTCCCATATTGGGAGCAGCAACCCAACTAATGGAAAACCTCTTCGCTTTGCCAATAGATTCTCTAGGAGCAACACGTATAGTTCATCTCCCTGGACTCAACGATTGGGAAACCATCAATCTGGACTTTGACCGCGCACGTTTGTCATTAGTTAATAGAGAAACTAGTGAGAGCAAAATTCGCGCCCTAGTTAGTGCAGCCATTGCAACTACTATCGAATCTCCCGACAATGCCAAATCCATTGGCACCTCTTTAATAGACTCAATCAATAAACCTTTTCTTTCAACTAAATCAACATCCGATACTACCTCTGTTTACACACCAAGTCCCAGACTCTCACCTTTTGTAAACCTACAAGGTGCAGATATAGCTGAGGCAATCGTCTTAAGTGATGTTTTACTCAAATCTCCCAGGCATAATCATTAGTGATCCAGTTTATGGAATTGCACATAAAAGGATTCCTACTATACCTGTCGTATTATTGTCAGTAATCTCGTCGTACCAATAAGGAATACTTTGTCTGAAACAAGCAGCGGTTCAGTTGGAAAAACAAAAACTCAGTACTTAAATCTGACCAAACCGCTACACCTTGACTGTGGAACTGATCTCTATCCGGTTCAGGTCGCGTATGAAACATACGGAACACTTTCAACAACAAAAGACAATGCGATTCTCGTTTGCCATGCTTTGAGTGGTGACGCTCACGCAGCAGGAATTAGCATAGACCCTATTGAGGAGAGTTCACGAGATGGTTTTCGAGCTGAAGCGCGCGACCGTTCAACAAAACCAGGCCTAGGCTGGTGGGATGGTATGATAGGACCCGGAAAAGCGTTCGACACCAACCGTTACTTTGTCATTAGCACAAATTTACTTGGAGGTTGTCGCGGGACAACCGGCCCATCATCTATTAACCCCACAACACAGGTCCCATATGGTTCCGATTTTCCGGTTATCACTGTCGCTGATATGGTACGCGTAGAACGTGCCTTTTTGGATGAACTAGGCATTAGCACGCTCGTCGCTGTGGCCGGCGGTTCTCTTGGCGGCATGCAGGCACTCGAATGGGCAATACTCTACCCATCTTTTGTTACTGCTATCATTCCCATTGCAACCACACATGCTTTGAACCCTCAAGGTATAGCTTGGAACGCTATCGCTCGAAGCGCTATTATGACGGACCCTAATTGGAACGATGGTCATTACTATGAAACCCAGGGAGTTCCAAAGTCTGGAATGGCAATCGCCCGAATGGTCGGCCATATGACTTACCTTTCGGCCGAATCCATAGCCGACAAATTTGGACGTAGACTTCAAGAAAGCAACGAAATAACTTACCAACTAGACTATCCGGAGTATGCAATCGAAAGTTACTTACAATACCAGGCTAACAAGTTCGTGACGAGATTTGATGCCAATACATACCTTTATACATCGCGCGCACTCTCTTATTTTGATCTTGCAAAAGAGCATGGTAACGGTAGCCTAGAAAAAGCCGTTGAAAAAATTACAGCAAAGACACTTCTTATCTGTTTCAGTTCTGACTGGCTCTATCCACCCGAAAACTCCAGAGCATTGGCAGATGCGCTCGCAGCAAACAAAAAGCGTGTCGAAATACACGAAATCATTACAAAGTATGGTCACGACTCCTTTCTTCTGGAAGAAGAACGCCAGACTCCAATGATCAAAGCATTTCTCTCAAAATAGAAGGTGACCCTTATGGACAAATCTCACAATTTTGGATTCGACACACGACAAGTTCATGCTGGTCAAAGGCCCGACCCAAACACGGGCGCCCGCGCAGTGCCCATCTACCAAACAACTAGCTACGTATTCGAAGATCCTGACTCCGCAGCAGCTTATTTCAACCTTCAGGAATACGGGAATACTTATTCAAGAATTATGAATCCAACTGTAGCGGCCTTCGAGGAACGAGTAGCTAACCTCGAAGGCGGCTGTGGTGCAGTAGCATTTGCAAGCGGTATATCAGCGCAGGCCGCTGCTATCTTCACTCTCCTCCAACCAGGAGACCACGTTGTCTCTTCAGCTGCACTTTATGGTGGTACTGTAAATCAACTCAAGCATTTATTACACAAGTTGTCTGTCGAGATCACTTGGATAAACCCAGATGACCAAAACGAATGGCTTAAAGCTATCAAGAAAAACACTAAGCTTTTTTACGCAGAGACTATCGGTAATCCGGGCGCTAACGTACTCGACATTGAAGCTATTGCAGCGCTAGCTCACAGTCATCACATTCCCTTAATGGTCGATAGCACCTTCGCGACTCCGTATTTGTGCCGCCCAATGGAGTGGGGTGCAGATATCGTCGTACACTCGGCAACGAAATTTATAGGCGGTCACGGTACTAGTATTGGAGGTGTCGTAGTTGAGTCCGGAGAGTTCAACTGGTCAAATGGTCGTTTCCCAGTAATCGCTGACCCTTCCCCGGCATACCACGGTCTTTCATTTCATGAAACCTTCGGCACCTACGGCTATCTAATGAAATTGCGAGCCGAGACATTAAGGGACTTAGGAGCAGCGCTGAGTCCTTTCAATGCGTTTCTATTTCTTCAGGGCCTAGAAACTCTGTCTCTAAGAATGGACCGTCAAGTCCAGAACACACTTGCTATCGCTAGCTATCTCGAAAAACATCCTTTGGCATCGAATGTTAACTACCCTGGACTCCCTAATAGCCGTTACCAACCTCTCGTAGCAAAGTACCTACCAAAGGGTGCTGGCGCAGTTTTTTCATTCGACTGTGTTGGTGGGCGTCAAGCTGGTCAGAGTTTCATTTCAGGCTTGACTTTATGGTCTCATCTAGCCAACGTTGGTGACTCAAAGAGTTTAATCATCCATCCGGCCAGCACAACACATCGACAATTAAATAGCGAAGAACTAACGGCAGCAGGTATCAATCCGGGAACCATTCGCCTATCTGTTGGGATTGAAGACGCAACCGATTTAATTTGGGATCTAGAACAGGGTTTTGCTCAGATCGATAAAAAAAGATGAATTAAGGACCCCTATAATGAACCAAACGTTAGACCTCCATCGTTACCAAAACAACAACACCATACAACGTATACTCCACAACTCGAAAACCATTGCGGTAGTGGGACTTTCTTCCAATCACTTGCGCGCAAGTTATTTCGTCGGCTTTTACCTCAAGCGCCAAGGATATCAAGTCATCCCAGTAAACCCTAAAGAATCTGAGATTCTAGGTGAAACCAGTTATAGCTCTCTTGTTGACATACCGATTCAAATAGATACGGTCACTGTTTTCAGAGCACCCACTGCTCTGCCAGGAATCGCAGAAGAAGCTGTAGCTATCAAGGCAAAAAATCTATGGTGCCAATTTTCCGTCATAAATGCGGAAGGAGGCCACATTGCTGAAAATGGTGGTTTATCCGTTGTGATGGACCGTTGCATCAAAGTTGAGCACGCTCGGTATATCGGTCGAATGCACTGGCTTGGATTCAATACAAACCGCATAACGTCCGTTCGAAGCGGCCTGCAATAACGACCCGAGAGTAACAATGATACGAAAACTTAAACCGGCAGTCACAAAAATTCGTTTCTTACAATTAACAGAACATCCAACGGCTAATAAATAGTGCCAGCCCATTTTCTGAAAGATTTTCTTTTCAACCCTACCGAACTCGGCGCAATTACGCCGAGTTCATCTCAACTGGCAAACGCTCTTGTAGAAAGTATTGACTGGAGCCGTGTTTCGGTAGTAACCGAATACGGACCAGGTCTAGGTGCAATTACTGCAGCATTAATAGAAAAGGCTAGAGAGAAAGACTTTTTCACTATAGAACTTAACGAAAAGTACGCAAATGCTCTATCCAAAAGATTTCCGAACCTTTCCATTTACCAAGACTCTGCAGCTAATGTCCAACATATTCTTGCGTCTCATGGAGCACCCTCGATCGATGCCATCGTTAGCAGTTTACCCTGGGTTAATTTCTCCGACACACTACAGGAGCAATTGCTTGATTCAACAATAGCTGTTTTAAGCCCTGGAGGACAGTTTTCAACCTTCAGCTACATTCATGGACTGGCACTCAAATCAGGAACTCGGTTTCGCAACAAGCTCAACTCGCGTTTCAAGCAAGTCAAACGCAGCCGGGTTGTGTGGCGCAGTATTCCACCCGCTATCGTTTACCATTGCGAGCTTTAGTCAAGTACTGTTCCTCCACCTATACACTCCTCACGATCATAAAAAACAGTTACCTGACCGGGGGCAATACCTGGTTCCGGTCGTTCCAATTGGACTTTGGCTTTGCCATTTTCCAAGGCTACCTCTGCAAGAAATATCTCTGGGCTGTGTCGAACTTTAACATGTAGCATGCGTCGTCGAGGGGGTCCACAAATCCAATGAATGTTTCCAACGATGTATTCTCTGCGGGCTTTATCCAGCAATGTCTCAGTATGTGAGACATAAACAATATTGCGCTCGATGTCTTTACCTTGAACAAACCAAGGGCCATGGGACAACCCTAACCCCTGCCGCTGACCAATAGTATAAAACCAATAGCCTTTGTGCTCACCGATTACTTGATTCGTCTCTTGTTGAATAATAGTACCCTTGGATTCACCAAGGTGATGACGGACAAACTCTCTATACTTGATTTTCCCAAGAAAACAAATTCCTTGACTATCTTTCCGATCACAATTCGGCAAGTTCAAACAAGCTGCATATTCCCGGACCTGTCTCTTGTTCAAGTGACCAATCGGGAAGACCGCCCGCTTTAATTGGTCTTGACATAAATAAGACAGAAAATACGTTTGATCCTTAATTAAGTCACCTGATTTTTTTAGCCGAACAACATCCTCAGAATGTTCTATCTGAGCATAATGACCTGAGGCAACAGCATCATAGCTGTTACCAATAGCATCTAAAAAAGCTCCGAATTTAATGTGTTTATTGCAAAAAATATCAGGGCTAGGAGTTCGTCCCTTCCTCAACTCGTTTAATGTATAACGAACAACCCGATCCCAATATGGCTTCTGAAAAGAACGAACTTCTAATGGCACACCGAGTAGAGTGCACACCTCCCTGGAAAATTCGAGATCTTCTTCCCAAGGGCAATTACCGAGATAAGACAACTCGTCCTCTAACCACACTTTGAGATAAAACGCAGTAAGTTGATGTCCTTGGTCCTTAAGAAGTGAAAGAGCAACAGAACTATCCACTCCGCCGGAAAGAAGTACAGCTAGCTTCATAAAAACTACACCTTTCACGTCAAGCGTTTGGCAAAGTCTAGTATTTCATAGAACTTTTTCTCAGATTAACCTTATGTCCTTCGAGATTAGGCCCCCGTGTTGTTTACAATAGCTGTTATGGACAATAGAGGTCGATTAGAAGCAATCTGGATTAAGCAATTCAAGGGTAAACCGATGGTAGCAAAAGCCAAGGCAACTCTTCTCGAAGGACGAGGAATCGATGGCAACGCAAACCAAGGCGGTGCCCGACAAATAACAATTATTTCAAAAGAGCACTGGAACGAAGTACTCCAAGAAATCGGCACTAAAACCGATCCCTCAATAAGGAGAGCCAATCTAATGGTAAGTGGAATTGAGCTCCAAGAAAAGCAAGGACATATCCTAACAATCGGGGATGTTAGAGTTCACATTCGCGGCGAAACAAAACCTTGTGAACTTATGGAGGAAGCTCAAGCAGGGATGAAACGAGCACTGGGGAAAGAGTGGCGAGGAGGTATCTACGGAGAAGTTCTTAACAACGGCAACATTCAAATTGGAGACGGGATTACGTGGGAACGATCTTAAAACTTCAGTTCGACGACCGCATATTGAGTTTGGCAAAAGAAATCAATGATGTAGGAGGAGAAGCTTTAGTCGTCGGAGGATATGTCCGTGATCTACTCCTGGGTCGTAAGACAAAAGACATTGATATGGAGATATTTGGACTGCCTCTTACTCATGTCGAGTCTTTATTAAAGCGCTATGGAGAAGTGTCTCAAATTGGACGAGCCTTCGGCATTCTCCGTGTCAATAGCCTAAACATTGATTTTTCACTGCCACGGATCGATAGCAAAATCAGTAAAGGTCACAAGGGTTTCAAAATAACAACAGACCCTAAGATGAGTTTTCCTGAAGCTGCTCGCAGACGGGACCTAACAATCAACGCTCTAGCACTTAATCCTCTTAACGGAATCCTCTTAGACCCTTTCAACGGACAGAAAGATATAGAGAACCGAATTCTTCGCGCCACAGATCCAGTGAAATTTACCGAAGACCCACTCAGAGCACTCCGTGTTGCCAGATTTGCCGCCCAGCTGGAGATGACTCCAGACTCGGAGCTGAAAAATCTCTGCAAAACGCTGGACTTATCTGAGCTCAGTGCCGACCGTGTGCGAGGAGAATTTGATAACATTTTATTAAACACAACACATCCCTCTCTAGCACTCGAGTTCATGCGAGAAACTGGTCTCCTGCAATATTTTCCAGAAATTTCGGCTCTAACTTCCGCACCACAAAATCCAGCCTTCCATCCAGTAGAAAACGTCTTCGAGCACACCAAGATGGTGGTCGATGAGGCAGCTAGAGTGCGCAGACAAGACAGAGATGACCCCGTGCTTATGTATAGCGCTCTTTGTCACAACTTTGGTAAACCGATGACAAAAAAAGCCCAAGATGACGAGCCCTATTCCCACATGCCCGATACGCATGGCATGAATGTAGCTAAAGCTTTTCTTTTAAAACTTGGCGCCCAAAAACGTCACATTAAACGGATAATCACAATTGTGCGCCACCATCGAGCTCCAAGTACTTTCTATGCCAATCACGCGAAACCAACGTCTTACCGTCGCCTTGCGAGAGAATTGGATTCAAACGATGTCTCGATGGAACTTCTGTTAAGAGTTGCCACGGCAGTCCATCTTGGCCATCTCAGTCAAGATTCTTCCAACAGACACTATCCCGCCGGCAAACATTTCCTCGAAGCAATCCAATCACTAAATCTCACCACATCCTCTAATGACATCGTACAAGGACGTCACCTCATTAAACATGGACTTCAACCATCTAAAGGTTTCGCCAAACTACTCGAAATCTGTCGAGACGTACAAGATGAAAATGGATGGCAAGATCCGGAACGAATTATAGAGCAAGCATTGGTCAAAAAACATACGATGGCTAAGCGATGCTTGTCGTACAAGACCTCTGTTGACAAGATAGAATAATGTGGAAATGCAACCGCTAAAAAGTGAAATTGTTATAACTGGATTAGGCGCCTGTTGCCATTTCGGAGACGACCTTGACCTGATTTCGAAAGACCTACGTTCCGGAAAAAACACTGCTTTTCAAACATATAACGAATCCGTTCGTTATGGAGGGCGATGTCAAATCATCGGCTTATACGAGGGCAGCCTTGCTAATGAAGTATTAGACATCACAAAGCAAGAGTCTCGTTTCATGGGCCGAGCAGCGAAACTGGCACTTAAGGCGACACGCAAAGCCTTATTACAGTCAAAATTGAATCCCGGACCAGCTGCTTTAGTTGTAGGA
>CAZFLB010000199.1:0-6046 GCA_964518945.1 uncultured Acidobacteriota bacterium
CTCGGCTGAGTTTCATAATGTGGCCTACCAACTACTCACTGTCAGTCCCCAGTTTGAACCGTTCTACTAAAATTTTGCAACTGAGTTGACGCTGCTTCAACTTAATGATTTCATCAAACTAACGGACTTCTTGTTGAGTTATTTCGAAACTTATTAGGTCTCGAAAACATGACTAGAGTAGCTTTACTCCAATTGTTTACTAGATTTTAAACACACTAAAAAAGGGGGATAGTATGAATCAGCCAACACGTAGAGACTTTGTACAAAGGGCTGCACTGCTGACTGGCAGCATAGCAGCGACTGGTGTTTCTTCAGGAGGCAACGCCTCAATCAAGAAAAAAAAAGAAGAAAAGTCTTCTAAACCTATGTCAAAAAATTCAAAACTGAGATCTCTTTTAAATACCCCAGGCGTTACCATAGTGCCAGAAGCCTATAGTTTGTTTGCAGCTCGACTAGCTGAAATTAACAATTTTGACGCTATCTATATTGGCGGCAACATGATGGCAGGAATGTATCTCGGTATTGAGGACTGGGGATTAATTAACAATGCGGAGTTGGTTGAAATCGGAAGCCGAATCGCCAAAGGGGTCTCTGTTCCCGCCATAGTAGACGCCGATCAAGGAGGCGAAACAGCACTGAACGTATACCGAACTGTCAAATCTTATGAATCCGCAGGCATTTCTGGTCTGCATATCGAAGACACTCGTAACCCAAAACACATGGGGCAAGGCAAAAGTGAGTTGATGCCACTCGAAGAGATGCTTCTACGTATTTCTGCTGCCGTAGACGGGCGATCCGATCCGGAGTTCGTAATTATAGCGCGTTCTGACTGCCTGATTCTGGGCGACAAACGAGGCAATACAGGCGAGGCAATTCGTCGTGGCATTGCGTTTGCTGAGGCAGGAGCCGATGCCTTTTTCTGTGTGGGAATGAAAGTTGATCAAGTCAATGAAATCGCTAATGCAATACCCATTCCCCTAATTGCACTCAACATACCACTTACAAACGTTAAGAATACAAATCTCAGAATGGATATTCACGCTGTCCAAGTTTATCAAGCGGCAGTGAAACTTTATGAGACAATGCTAAAAGAGCTAAAAGAGCAAGGCCAGTTCCTTCGTCGTGATGAACGCCGGCTCTCACCCGAAACGGTAGCGCAGGTGATGCACACCGAAGAATACCGAAAACTTGCTGAGAGATGGATGAAGCTTGGTCGTTGAAAAAATGAAAATGTCGTAACTAGTTAAACGACTGAAGATTCGAATCCATCGACAAGGGGTTTAATCTGATATTTGAATCCATAAGAAAGAACACACAAATCATTAATAATGAGAGTACTACCGTGCTAAAGTCTGCTTCTTGCACGACATTACTGGCCGGGGTGGCGGAATGGCAGACGCGTGGGACTTAAAATCCCCTATCGCAAGGTGTGCGGGTTCGAATCCCGCCCCCGGTACCAAATTGGCATGACCAGTTAGAAAATAAAGAACTATTTCTTATTCCTTAGCATCGAGAATCATTTTAATTAAAATTCCGAATTCGTCGGAAGATACAGTATTACCTTCTATATCCGTATTCACCCTATGGACAATAACCATATCGTGAGAAGGAATAACAAGAATTCGGTGTCCACCCGCACCGCGAGCTGAGTAAACACCATTTTCTAGCTCGACGTTTGGAAAGTGAACGCCATCAACCGCAACCCACCATAAATATCCATACCCTCCTGACGCTCCAGCATTGGAGTATGAAGTTGCACTGTCTCGAACCCATGATTCGGGTATGATTTGGCGCTCTCCCCATACTCCTTTTCGAAGAAAGAGTAGTCCAAAACGGGCCATGTCGCGGGCAGTCATGCGAAACGGATAGGCTGGATGAACTGAATCATCTCCTGTCACATAACTACCATCTTCCACTTCGTAATCCACCATACCTATAGGTACAGCAATAGAACGTTTGAACTCATGAAAGATATCCGTTTTTGTGAGATTACGGAAAATTGTTCCCAGGGTATTGAAATCCCAATTATTGTAATACCAAAATTCTCCTGGTGCGTGCGAGTGGCGTTTTGGGCGCCGCGCCGCCATACCTGCAGTCTCATAAAGCGCCGGATGATAGACCCCGGAGCGTGCTTTAAGGAGAGAGTGAACAGTCGCTGTACTTTCAAGCTCACTCAAAGATGGTTCATTGTCATCTACACCAAGATCCTTCATTGTCTTTGAAAGATCAATCTTCCCACTCGCCACATGGATCCCATACAAAGCACTAAGAAAACTTTTCCGAATTGAGTGAACGTTAAACTTCCTTGCTGTGTCACCCCACTGATCAAGTATGAGACCATCTACAACAATAATTACGGCAGCTGTGTCAATAGTAAGTGTGTAAGCCTCAGCCTCACTGAGTTTCTGAGCGCTGTACCCCAAATTTCCAGGAGAGCTAACAACCTCCCAGCTTGTACCTGGAAAACGGTCCTGAGCCGTAAGCCCAACCACTAAAATTAGGGAAAAGATCCAAATATGAATAAGAGTCCGACGCATCACCACCTCCAGCTTAACTTCTAGCCTAGACTTACATCCGATTACAAATAAAGCAAACATTAACTCGCACAACAACAGAAACGATACATGTGCAAAAACTCGTTGGTAGTTTGGAGGCGGCGGGCGGATTCGAACCGCCGAATAGAGGTTTTGCAGACCTCCGCCTTAGCCACTTGGCTACGCCGCCAGGTAGTACATATGGACAAACTATCAAAAAACGATGGAGCGGGAAACGGGATTCGAACCCGCGACTTCGACCTTGGCAAGGTCGCACTCTACCACTGAGTTATTCCCGCCTACCAACGGACAACCGTTATGTGTAACATGCGGCCTAAAGTTTGTCAAAATACCTTTTCAATAAAGACATTCCGAAAAATTACAGAGTGCGCTAAAAACCTACGTCTAGGTGAGCAGTTTGAATCGACAGAACGCTCCCGAATTCAGAAAAACTGCTTATTTCCTTCGCCAACGCGTGCCCGTAGGTGTGTCCTCGAGAACAACTCCTCTCTCTTTCAGCAACTCATCACGAATTGAGTCTGCCCGAGCGAAATCACCAACAGCCCGCGCCTCCCTTCTTTCCATAATGAACTTTTCTACTTCAGTATCTAACTGAAGCTTGTCACCACGCCCAAAATCACCTAAGACGGAGTTCATCTGTTCCAAAGCACTTCGAAAAACACGAGAATCTTCTTTCGTCATTGAAGTTGATGAAAGCTGTTTATTGCCTATTTTGACAAGGTCGAACACTTCGGCCAGAGCAGCCGAAGTGTTCAAGTCATCATCCATGGCTGCCTCAAACTGACTAAGAGACGTTTCAGCACTTTCGTTGACTTCTCTCGATACTCCCCCTGTGCGTTCCACCTCGTTCAAACGGTCAAGAAAATCGTCCACACGGCGAATGGCTGTCGTCGCTTGCTCTAACCCATCACGCGTGAAGTTCAGTTGTTGCCGATAGTTAACCGAAAGTAAAAGGTATCGAATAGCCATCGGCGAAAATCGTTCAGCAACCAAGTCTTTCACCGTGAACTGGTTGCCTTTGGATTTTGACATTTTCTCACCTTCAACGAGAAGAAATTCTGTATGCATCCAATACTTAGCAAAGGGTTTTCCTGATGCGCTTTCACTCTGTGCAATTTCGTTTTCATGATGAGGAAAGACCAAGTCAACTCCTCCGGCATGTATATCGAATGTTTCGCCAAGAATTTTCATCCCCATCGCGGAACACTCTAGATGCCAACCTGGTCGACCTTTTCCGATTGCTGTGTCCCAAAAATCCTCTCCTTCTTTTGGAGCTTTCCATAGGACAAAATCTCTGGCATTCTCTTTCGAGTACTCATCAGCATCGACCCGAGCACCCGATTTCATTCCCAAAACGTCTAAACGCGAAAGTTTCCCATATTCAGAAAATGAATCGACTTTGAAATAAATAGAACCGTCACTTCTATAGGTGCAGCCGGCGTTATCAAGCTTTTGGACTAGCTCAACCATAGCATCAATGTATTCTTTGTCCGTCGCCCGTGGATAGTGTTCCGCTTTCTCGATATTCAATGTGTCACAATCTTCAAAAAAATAGTCGATGTAGATCTGAGTGAACTCACGAAGGGCTATTCCGGCTTTGCGTGCACCGATGATCGTCTTGTCATCAACATCGGTAAAATTCATAACTTGAGTTACAGTGAAACCTTTGTACTTTAGATATCGCCTCAAGACATCTTGGGAAACAAAAGTCCTGAAATTCCCAATGTGGCCGCGACTATAAACAGTTAGTCCACACGTATACATTCGCACATGACCAACTTCAATTGGACTAAACGGTGCTAAGCCACCACTCAAAGTATTGGTGATATGCAATTGCCCGGAGCGTTTCATATCGAGTTTATTTCCAGTGCAATCACAAGAATCACATCATCTGACAAAATCTCTTCCTCTGCAAAGGCACAGCCATAAAATACCATTGGGATCAGTCTTTCATGATCTATTGCAGAACCAATCACCATACTAGGCTGTTGCATGTTTACTAAAGAAGGCACGAACACTAGTTTGGTCATCAGCAAGTTGGGTTTTTAATGCTTCTGTTGATTCGAATGTCTTAACTTCTCTAATCCATTCGTGAAAAAACAGTTGCAAGTTGTGCCCATACACATCACGACTAAAATCAAACAGGTTAGTTTCAACTGTTCGTGCATGTATGTTGAAAGTAGGTCTATTGCCAATGTGGGTCATGCTTTGATATCGGCGACCTTCAACAAGAGCTTCAGTTACATAGACTCCATCACTCACTGGAATATCTCCCTCAACTTCAATATTTGCTGTCGGAAATCCAATTGAACGGCCACGGCCATCTCCAACACTTACTTTCCCTATTAGAACAAAGGGGCTTCCCAACATCGTTGCTGAATCAGCTACACGACCAGCAGAAAGTTCTTCCCGTATTCGTGAACTCGAAATAATCTGACCTCGAAAAGTCGATGCCTCCACCTTGTGAACCAAAAACCCGTAACGTCCACCGAGGCTGTGAAGTGTACTCAAATCACCTACGCGCCCTCGACCAAATCTAAAGTTAGCTCCAAGAACTAGCTCGGCGACATGAAGATCTCTAACAAGGATCTCATTAACAAATGTTTCTGCCTCAATACCTGCAAATTTCTTCGTGAACTGAATAATGACAAGAATGTCAACACCTTGCTTTGCTATCACTTCTTGTTTTAGGGTAGGCGAAAAAATACGCTTTGGTGCCTGTTTTGGAGATAAAACGCTTACCGGATGCGGTTCAAAAGTGATCGCTACTGCCGGTGAGTTCAGGTCAAGAGCCCTCTCTTTTAAAAGTCTGAATGCTCGTTGATGGCCTAGGTGAACACCATCAAAATTACCGAGGGTAACTACTGGGCTTTTTCCTCTGAGCAGATCTACTTCTGGGTAGTGACAGACTTTCATCAAAGGACTGAATCAAAAACTCTTGGATCTCCAAAAAACGAGACCGATATGGTTAACTTCTAGCAAAAGGGGGCTGCTCCAGACCTGTACCTTATAAATAAAGTTTTTTTCGTAAGTCAAACACATCACTGGAACAACATATATTAAATTTCTTCCGTTCTTTTAGGACTTTATCATTGTTAGAATAGAGACACTCAATACAGGGCTGAATACCTTCGAAACGTTATTCCCGCTAATTGAAGTAAACCCCGACTCGAAAATTATCAATTAAAGCGACAGTAAGTCAAAATAACACAGTGGGATGGCCGAATCAACACTCGTAATAAGCCTTGCTCTAATTTATCTTTAGAGCATTATCTTAGTAGCAGTCAATACGCTAGTTTCACCGACACAGAAATCAGCCGGGTATAATCTAATCAATGAACTCAGGAAACGAGCTAGAAAAATTAGTCGATGTCATGAAATACCTTCGTGGATCCGATGGTTGTCCTTGGGACAGAGAACAAACCATCGAGTCACTGCGCACTCACGTACTTGAGGAAGTTCACGAACTTCTAGAAGCAATGACCAACAAA
>CAZFLB010000200.1:0-14961 GCA_964518945.1 uncultured Acidobacteriota bacterium
CCGGATCATCTTCAATCTCATCAAAAGTAGAACGAAGGTAGGCGACTCGAAGTTTTGTTACATCTCTAGTTCCATCCCAATTAAAGGGTACATCAAAAAGCGTGTTGTCCCTCCCATCAGGTCCACGAATAGCATCAAAGACAATTGCACAATCCTCAGCAGAACGACACATCGGCCCGATCTTATCCATACTCCATGACAATGCCATCGCTCCATAACGACTACCCCGCCCGTAAGTAGGCCGCAGGCCTGTTACTCCATTCCGAGTCGATGGAGAGATAATGGAACCACGAGTCTCTGTACCTATAGCAAACCCTACCAGTCCTGCAGCAGTCGCCGATCCAGATCCGGCAGATGAACCACTCGAACCCTGCTCCGTATTCCAGGGGTTACGGGTACGACCTCCAAACCAGCGATCTCCAGATGCTAAAGCTCCCATACTGAGCTTAGCAACCAAGATAGCTCCTGCATCGGACAAGCGCCTATAGACAGTAGAGTCAACATCCAAAACTTGCTCTCGATAAGGTGAAGCGCCCCAAGTTGTTTTTGTCCCCTTCACTGCAAGCAGGTCTTTCGCTCCCCAAGGAATGCCATGCAGTGGACCACGATAATTTCCAGCTGCAATCTCTTCGTCTGCACGGCTGGCCTGACGTCGAGCAATGTCTTCCGTGAAATTAATAACGCAGTGGAGTTGGGAATCGAATTTTTTCAGCCGTTTCAGGTACAGATTGGTAAGTTCACTCGGCTTAATATCTCTCTGTTCAATTAGTTTTGCTAAATGGGTGACTGGAAGGAAAGCCAATTCCTCTTCCGTCTTAGGGAGAGAAACTGACACAGGCACACGTACCATTGAACTTGAACCTTCGGGAATCGTTTTTCCTGGAAGAACGGGATTAAACACAAGTGCAGGCAATGTATCATTGCCTAAATCAGTTTTGTGAAGTTCAGAAAAACTTTTGAGGGGCCCTCTTTCACCGTTTAAGCGCTCAAGAAGACCCTCGATCTCCGTTGGAGAAAATGACAAGCCAGCAATCTTCTGCGCTGCTTCAATCATCTCTGATGTGACAATTTCAGTACCCTTTGCCACTGCCGCGAGTGCACCTGGCATCAAAGTTGCTCCGAGCCCAACCGAAGAAAAACAATACATGAACCGCCTGCGATTCGTCTCTAAGGTCATCACATACCCCCGATCGTTAGCAGTGTACCATTGGAACGCCTTACTAAATATATGCCAACCACCTTTGACTATTCTGAAACTCGCTCTGCAGCAACGATACGCTGGATGTTACAGTGTATTAACAATATGGTTTTCAAAAAGGTCTACGAAATTGTATGTCTAATTCCTAAAGGACAAGTCATGACCTATGGACAGATCTCTGAGCTGCTAAGTCACTCAATTTCAGCACGAGCTGTCGGATGGGCAATGAATTGTTGCCCCAAAAAAGTTCCATGGCACCGAGTGGTAAACGCTTCTGGTGGAATTTCGACCAAAGACCTCACTGATCCACCTGAGCTGCAACGTTTCCTTCTCGAAAACGAGGGAATTAGATTCAGCGAAGATGGCAGAATCTCGCTTGGAAGATACCAATTCAATCCAGAAAAGAGAGCAATTTAAATAAGTATACTAGCTCTCTATCGTGTTATAGAGGTGATCTCTTTGATCTGTTCGCGAATAGCACTGGATAGACCCTTTCGATCCAGTTGTTCCCACAAACGGATAACCGTTTCTGAGTCCACAAGTCCAGAAGGTGATCCGGATTCACCAGTCGATAGGCCTTCAGATTTCCGAAATGCCTCAACAGCATTTACCAAATCTTCCGTGTAACGCATCGCATTAGATCCACTTTCAAGACCTTCACCAGAACGATACATATCTAGAGCGTGAAGCATAATCTTCAGCTGCATCACATCACGGCCAGTAAACTGTTGAAGAGTACGGTAACCCAAAGTCTGACTGACCGAGTCGTAAATTCGCCTAAGTTCACTTACTGGTGACCGGTGCTCACACACGTTGATGTGAGTCGATATTTTATCCTGCCGGCGGGAATGGCCCTCGCGTGGGTCAGCTACAATCACAGCCGCCGACTGCACACGTCCCTTACGCGCATCCCCACCCATTTGCTGGCCAGCCTCAAGAGCAGATATGAGTCGATCAGCAAGATGACGCCCTCTACTTTCGGTAGATTCAAATGATGCCGCTACAGCTTCTACAACAACACTACCCACAAGTAGGTTACCTTGCGTAACGTAGGTTGGACCAGAAAGATGTCCAGACCATGCTCGTGTTTCAGATCCGGTGTGCTGCGCACTGCCTCCGCTTAAACCAATAACTCCAATTTGACGATTGGCGGCTCGCTCATCTGTTGACATTGCACTGCGAAGTGCATCGGTAGCGCTCATACCTTTCTCCAGCATGTCAAGGAGCTCATTCCCATACTCAGTGCGTGTGCTTGCTTGTGTTGCAACTGCTCCAATCCCTGCCCTCACCCAAGGAACTCCGTTTCCTACACATGGATTACGTGTCGTAACAGCAACACCAACCTCTCCTGTTTCGCGATCAATAGCTGCGATAGAAAACGTATGAAAGACAAGATCGTCACCCCAAGCAACTGGCTCCTGAGAGCTCCCATTGTGCACAACTATATGCAATATTGATGTAATTAGAATTAGTCGATAAATCATTTAAATACCGATGTTAGTACGACTTCGTCTCAGCATCAAGGATTGATTATATGAAGTACAATCAATCTTCAATAAGGTCGTCCAGCAACAACCTCGCTTCCTCTACATAACTGCTTTCTACTTGCAGGCGCACACTTCCCAGAAACGGATTTCCAGCAAACACTGCTGCTGAATTTTCCCCAATTGCTAAAAATTCTATATTCGCACTCGAAAGAACAGACTTTGCAATACTAATAAGCCCGGGATCTGTCGATTCAAATACAGTTTCTAAGTGCACATCTAACAAGGGAAAAATTCTTTGATGGTTTCTTCCCTTGGTGGCCGCGTCACAAGCGACACCAAAATAAGGCTAACCACAGAACCCAAGAACATCAAGGTAACTGGTAGCAGTCCCGTACCAGCAATTGTATATTCTCCTGCCATACTAAGAGAACGCATGAAGAAGAATACCCATAATACTCCCACAGTTACAATAGAACTTAGTACACCAGCTGCAGTACTTCGCCTCCAAAACAACGCAGCGATTATAACGGGGAATAACGCCGCAAAACCACTCAAGGACCAGACGCCAATACTGAAAATCGAACGAGATGTAATAAGCGAAAGCGTTAGAACCACCACCAGAAAACCCATCACAAATAGCCTGCCAAATAAAACCTGCTGACCTTCTGTAAATCGACTGCGATATCCGTAGTGCTGGACAATATCCGTAGTAAACATGGTTCCCACAGCTAATGTTTGCGAATCAACCGAAGACATAATGGCTGCAAATATTCCAGCCGCTAAGAGTCCAGCTAGTATTCCTCCCGAATGTTTCAGAATTAAAGCGACAAGAATGGGACCCGTCAGTGGAGGAGAGAAATCGATATTACCGATAATGCCGAGAACGACACTTGGGATCCAGACAACCGCAATGCAAACAGGATAGAAAACAATAGCAACACGAAAAGTTCTTGATGACTTCGCAGAAAGCCAGTGAGAAAAGATATGTGGAAAAACTCCTGCCGACAAAGGTAAAAACATGTAGGACAACATAAGAGCAAAGTTATGCCCGCTCTTCTCCACGGCAAGAAGAGTGTTGTTAGCTGATGAGATGGCGTGCATTGCTGCTCCCAAACCGCCATATTTCCCAAGAATAACAAAAAATGCAATCCCCCCTACTGACATGAATATGAGTGTCTGAAGTGTATTAGCCCATGCCGTACTCCTCATGCCTCCATATGTCACGTAAGTAAAAATTACTACGCACACCACTAAGCTCCCAACCCATGATGGAAAACCTTGTCCCACTCCTCCTGTAATCGCTGCTAAGACATCTCCACTCCCTTTAACACCAATTAGAACGTAAGGAAGTAATAGTGTAATTAACATTATGAACAGCACAAGACCTACTAAATCAGATTCGTAACGCTTACGGAAAAATTGTGCTTGGGTCATAAACCTGTGACGTTTACCAAGCCACCACAACCGGGTACCAACAAGATGAAAGACAAACGGAACTACAAAAGCTGAACTCGAACCCATTAACAAATAAACAACAATACCTAACCGGTAAGACTCTCCAGAAGCTCCCAACATAGTAAACGCCGTCATGTGGGTACCGAAAAGAGTCATCAACAATACAAAAGAACCAATTGTACGACTGGCTAGAAAATAGTCCTCTCCCGTGCCGCGGAAAAGTCGGTGTCCCATCAGGCCAACAACAAGAACAATCACGAGATAGCAGAGCATGACCACAAGAATTAGCGTCATGATGCCAACCTCTTTAACCTATTCGTCCTTCAAGTAGTCTGGCCAAGCGCGACGGACAACAACAAGCATCACGAAAGGAAGAAGCAGACTGAAAACAATATGGTAGAGCAGATTGACAGGCACACCAAAAACAATGGATGCATCATCCCACATCCAATAATTCAGATGAACGCACACAAGAGCAAGAAAAACTATTAGCAACCATCTAGGAAAATGTGACATATCAAAAAACGTCTTTAGCCAAGACTTTAAAATACAGACTGTATATCATTTTCAATAATTGCGCTTAACCATAGATTTAAAAACATGATTCAAATAAGCGACAAATTGGATTGTCACCCAGCTTCTAGTACCAACGAGACTACAGATTTCTCTAACCTTTTATAATCCTAGGAAGAATCATCTGATGTTGCGGACAAAGCGACTTCGGATTCTGATAAGCAGCACCAACAAATGCACGAAGATAATTGCGAAGCTCCTCCAATTTAACCAATTCATCGACAAAACCATACCTAGCACAGTATTCGGGACGGGAAGTTTTTTCGTAGTGATTAACTAAATCATTCATTTTTTCAACAACAGAATCCAAAGGTCTGCCCGCGTCACTTTCCTTAATCGCTCTACGAACATAAGTAGCTACTGCAGCAGTTTCTCCGTGCATAACTTGGATTTCAGTCGCCGAAGTACCCAATGTGAAAGCGTTATGACGGTTAGCTGTGGGACCACCCATAACGTAATGGGCCGCCGCTGTCCCCTTACGTAACACAACAAGAACCATTGGAACGTCAGTCTGTTGAATGGAGTAAATCAAAGCCTGACCAAGGCCAAGCAACTCCGCCTTTTCAGCCATCTCACCAACATCTAGACCCGAGGTATCTTGAAACCAAAGAATTGGGACTCGATCTCGCCCGCAATGAACAACAAACTCGTTCATCTTTATTAAACCCTGACGGTAAAGTTTGCCTCCCATTCCAGGGTAGTCACCATATTCAGGATAGTCTTTACCGAGATAGCCCTGCCGATTTCCAATACAACCAACGAGTTTGCCATCAATTTTACAAAGGCCGGTATAAACCTCTGGTCCGTAGTCGGCCCTAAATTCCATATTTTCACTTCCATCCACAAGACGGGCAAGAACCTCTTCGAAGTCATAGACTTCCTTTTTATTAAACGGTAGTAAATGATAGAGATCGTCAGCTGGGAATTTCGGCTCCGATACCTCTGAGACATTAAAAAAGTCCGAGGCATAAGCTGGCATACCTTTCATACACTCCTTGATCCCATCTAAAACACCTTCTTCTTCGTCATAAACTCGAGAGAAAAAGCCAGTCTGTTCGTAGTGAGTCTCGACACCTCCTGGTGGCTGAGTTTTGAAGTCACGTGTCTTCGAAATGAGTTCTTCCAGCATCGCTAAATCAAAATGACCCTTCGGGGCCATTCCAGAAACAATACCCACACCACCCACTGCGACGTTTGCGTTTTTGTGGGCAAAAAGAATTGTAGGGCTCGCACCATGGTACCCTCCACCAGCGGGATTTGTTCCATAAATTCCGGCAAGTATTGGGATCCCAGCCTCCTGCAGTTCGGCATTTCTATAAAACGGAGTTCCCGCTCCTCGCCGATTTCCGTAGAACTTTTCTTGCTCCGTTAGCTTCGCACCACTGCAGTTCACAAGCCACACAAGTGGTATATTGAGTCGCTTTGAAAGATCAGTTACGCGCAGAATATTCTCTGACTGCCCAGGAAGCCATGCTCCCGCCATAACTTTGTTGTCAAAACCTATAACGACTGCCCATCGACCTGCGATTCTTCCTAGCCCGTCAACAACGTTGACTGTACCTTCTTTGTTCTCTAATGGGTTGTACAATGAGTGAAGCGGATGCCAACTACCAGGTTCCACTAAATATTCCAGCCGCTGCCAAACAGTCATCGTTCCGCGATTATTTATCTTCTCGGTAGAAAAACCGGCCAGCTCAACATCTTGCTTTGAAGCATCGATCATTGTCTCAACTTCTCGAAGTGCCTTGGCACTCGCCATAGTTCTCTTCACACGCCCTGGCTTCAACTCCGTACCAAGCAAGTCCATTTGCGTAAAGTATGGTTTCATGAGGTCCTCAGCAAACTCAGCGATTAGGCTCAAAACCGCATGCAATACTAGAGATAATGAGCTTTTGCACGTTCGATGTGCCTTCCACAATCTGTAAAGATTTTGCATCCCGATAGAGTCTTTCTGCTGGATACTCTGTCGAATAACCATATGAACCATAAATCTTCATACATTCGTTAGCAGCACGAACTGCAGCCTCTGACGCATGATACTTGGCAATAGATGTCTCATATTGATTTGGTCGGTCATTGTCCTTGAGCCAAGCAGCCCGGTATCAGAGAAGCTGAGCGGCTTGGTGCTCTACCACCATCTCTGCAATTTCCGCTCGGAGCATCTGGTGTTTCGAGATTTGTTTTCCAAATTGAATTCGCTCATTAGCATAGTTAATGGATGCTTCAAGAGCAGCGGCAGCAACACCTAAAGCACCGGCTGCACAACTAAGCCGTGTATTGTTTAACTGCCACATACAGATATTAAAGCCATCACCGGGCTCACCGAGTACTGATTCCTTAGGAAGTTTTGTTCCATTGAAAGCAAACTCACCTGTCGGTGCACAATGTAAACCGAGCTTCGTCTCAATGTTTCGAGCAACAAGGTTATCAGCTTTTTTCGGCTCCAGAATAAATGCTGTGATTCCCTTGTGTGCTTTCTCTGGATTGGTGGAAACATAAAGGAGGCCTGCATCGCCTTGCTTCGCATTCGATACCCAAATTTTAGTTCCATTCAAAACATAATGATCACCGTTATCTTTTGCAACTGTCTGCATACCTGCAACATCGGAACCACTTCCCGGCTCAGTCATCGCAAAGAACCCAATCGATTTTCCAGCAACCCATTCAGGAATAAATTGTTTGCGTTGGTCTTCAGTTCCGAACTTAGCAACCGTAACAGCCGGACCAATATTCTGCAAGTTGAATGGAATACGCCAAGAAGCCGACACTTTGGCGATTTGCTCCGCTATTAAAACGGATTCCAGGAAACCCATACCACTTCCACCGAACCTCTCAGGAAGAGCGCAGGAAAAAAACCCTAGCGAACCCATCCGCCGCACGCGATCGAGTCGGAATTCATGGTTTTTTTCCTCTTCCTCTAGCGTAGGAGCAATATCCTCTTCAGCAAATTGCTTAGCTGTATCCTGAATGAGTTTCTGCTCATTGGTAAGTTCGAAAATCATTGATCCTCTATTGTGACTCAATCGAGACCAAGACATTATCCTCTTCGACTTGGTCTCCTAGCTTAACCTTAACTGCCTTAACCTTACCAACACACGGCGAGTAAACTACAGTTTCCATTTTAAGAGCTTCGATTACTAAAACTTCGTCATCCTCTTCAATAACTGTATCGACTGTTACAGCAAGAGAGATAATCTTTCCAGGTAACGGTGCGAGAACGTCTCGGACCTTCATTACTCACTTTCCCAAAAATACACTTAAATCTCTTATAATTTTTTTCGATTGCCAGACATGGACATGCCAAAACCAGTGAACGGACGGGCTATTGTAGATCGATTCTCATTTTTGCATTTTCTCCCTTTGACAATCTCAAATCTACCCCAATTATGCTGTTTGTCCAGAACGGTTGAAGACGCGTCTCACTGCAACAAATACAACGACTGAAACAATCAACGCAATCGTAATTTCGGAATAGTGTTGTTGTAATGTTTCCACTGCTCGGTCACCGACACGTACTGCTAGATAGGCTCCTGTAAAATAACGGATTAAACGACCAATAAACACAGCAGCAATGAATCTTCTCCAGTCCATTTATATTACACCTGCGATAAGAATGAACAGTTTGGTAGGAAATGGGGGTGGCCCAAGCATCGCTACAAACATAGCCAAAATATCGTTGCGTTTTAGTTTTTCAATCACCAACTCCTGCTTGCTGGACGAAAATCGCTTCAATGTCTTCTTCCCAGCAGCGTTAGATAACCTGTAAAGCATCCAGCAACCAGTCGTAGACCCTATAGCAGCAACGAACACCACCGGGACAAAGAATTCCGGGCGTTGCCATGCCAGCAACATGACAACTAAATCCACCCCTCCGGGAAGTGGTATCCCAGCAGAGTCTATAAAAGCTATTACAAAAAGACCTGGTATACCGAATGCAAGAAGATAGGACCGAAGAGATTCCACGTGATGACTGAGACTAAATACAACCTAAGGGAAACAAAAAATATCTCGAAATGCTCTACTCGTTTGACTTACAACCATAACCTTTCATACCAAAGAATACTAAAATTCCGCTTTGACTTACAACATTTCTGCATATACATACATAAGCGCTAGCCCTCGGTATGGAGACCATGCCTCAGCATAACGACGCATCTCATCTTCGGTTCCCAGCCTTTCAAAACCAAGTATTCTCTGTGCTAAGTGTTTGATGACTCCAAGGTCTCCACCAGGAAAAACATTCCACCTTGAAAGACCGCGAAGAAGTACGAATTCCGCTGTCCATCTACCCACACCCTTAAAAGTCATCAGAAATTCAATTGCGTCTTGATCTTTCATGCCGTTAACCTGCTCCTCGGAAATTGTTCCCAACTCAAAAGCTTCTGCCAACCTTATTAATGTCGTTGCTTTAGCTCGACTAAGACGCATTCCGTGTAGTTCTGCTTCCGACAAGCTAGCAAATCGTTCAGTGGTAGGAAACACAAAGAACCGTTCGCCATTTATCTTTGCTGAGTGTCCAAATTTTTTGGAAATGTCTCCAAGTATTTCATGAGCTAAAGTTAAGTTGATCTGTTGCGACAGAACTGTCTGAAGAAGCGTTTCCCATAACGACGCACGACCAACAATACGAAGCCCAGAGTGCTTTCTAACCAGTGGCCCCAGCAACGCATCAGCACGAAACCTTCGGTAGAACGGGCTGAGGTCAGCAGAAACAGCAAAAATGTTCTCCAGAATCTGATTTGCCTTCTCTTTCGTTTCTACTTGCCTTGACCTTTCCCCAGTTAGCAGTACTTCCAGAACAGCACGAGAGGCTGAACCAACCTGACGGACCTCTAACAAAAGAGGTGAATCCTCAATAAAAAGAAGTCGCCGATACACCTCGTTGTCGAATCGATCCACACATTCTGGATAGCGCGCAAGTCGGGCTGCTGTTCGTTTTAACGAAAACGGTCGTTGTGGAATGATTTCATACTTGTATAACATTAGTTAAACCTAGCAAAATTTAAGATATATATCTGTCAACCTCAAATTTCTCTTCACGGTAACCAACATAAGTCTATTTTTTTGTCTACAATCAGCCATATGAAAATTCTCTCTGATGCTCATACTCGCTCAGTTCGCTATCTCGAAAACTTATTCGACCGGCCGGTACAGCCAAAAGATAAAGACATTGCTAACCTTGTAAACCTTGCCGGCCCTATGCCTGATGGTCCTATTGCCCCCGAAGAAATAATTCATCGTCTTGACACATTTGGTTCCCCAGGCACAGTCGCCGTAGCAGGGCCCCGCTACTTTGGTTTCGTAACAGGTGGCACCTTACCGGCGAGTCTGGCCGCCAACTGGCTTGCTGGAGCTTGGGATCAAAATGCCGCCTTTGTTGTAGGCTCACCAGTTGCGGCCACCCTTGAAGATGTGTCGCTGTCATGGATTTTACAAATTTTGGACTTGCCCCAAACATGGGGTGGTGGCTTCGTGACAGGCACAACTATGGGAAATTTTGCTGGGCTCATATCTGGTCGCCGCGCCGTACTGAAAAAAGAAGGGTGGGACGTAGAGTCATCAGGGCTCTTTGGAGCTCCAGAAATCCAAGTAGTTGTCAGCGAAGAATCGCATACAACACTTCTACAATCTCTATCTCTGGCTGGTTTTGGTCGACAACGCGTTGTAAAAGTTCCTACAGATAACCAAGGTCGCATGAGGCCTGAGTTAATTCCGAACATAGAACCTCCTTGTATAGTTTGTCTTCAAGCTGGCAATGTAAACACAGGAAGCTTTGACCCAATAAATGAGATAGCTGGCCCCGCGCGTAAGCAAGGCGCATGGGTTCACATCGATGGTGCTTTTGGTCTATGGGCTAAAGCATCCCCGGAAAAAGCTCACTTAGTGAGCGGCATCGAAGAAGCTGACTCAATTGCTACAGATCTTCATAAATGGCTCAATGTCCCTTACGATGCGGGACTTGCTCTTTATCGAGAACCGACTATCGCCAAAGACGCACTATCTATCACCGCAGCTTATCTACCACATAGCACACAAAGACAACCTTGTGACTACACTCCAGACTCTTCGCGCCGTGCAAGAGGGGTTGAGATTTGGGCAGCATTGCTCTCACTCGGAAGGTCAGGCCTGACAGACCTTATAAACCGAAATTGTCGCTTCGCGAAACAGTTTGCAAAGGGGTTGAATAGCGCAGGCTTTGAGGTCTTAAACGACGTAGTTCTTAATCAAGTACTCGTTGCATTCGGAAGTGATCACAAAACAAAAGAAGTTATATCAGCTGTACAACAAGAAGGAACTTGCTGGTGTGGCAGTACAGTTTGGAACGGTCGTACTGCTATGCGCATAAGCGTCTCTTCCTGGGCCACAACCTTTGAAGACGTCGAGCATAGCTTGGAAGCAATCATCCGTGTAGCTGGAAAGTCTATTTAGTAAAAGGTGTTCTTCCCCGAGGTATCGTTTCTGTCATATCTGCCAAGACATATCCAGTCACTCCCAACATTCCAATAGCTTTCCGAAAATCTTGTAAGTCCACTTTATCAAGAGTATCTGCATCGGTATGGTGCCAATCGAAATAATGCTCGCCTATAGTTCTCAAACCAAGGCCAGGAACACCATCCCTCATTAAAGGACCTATATCAGCACCCCCACCACCACGCCGCATTGTACCCGCATCGATACCAGTCAAGAGGTCACCAACCTGCTGAAGAATCGACAATGCTTCCTGATAAACAGCATCAGGAGAATCTTCGTCACCAAAACGTAAGCCTAATCCAAAACCTACCGGTCTTTCAGCTCCCCCGTCCATTTCAATAGCTGCAACATGTTTATCAATTCCACTACCAACCCAATCTCGATAAGCCTCACCGCCCGCAAGGCCATTTTCCTCATTCGTCCACAAAACAACGCGAAGTGTGCGACGAGGCCTAAGTCCAAGACGATGCACCAAAGTCAAGGCATGCCAAGCAGCTATGCAAGCAGCTCCATCATCGTGAACACCCTGACCAACATCCCAAGAATCGTAGTGCCCACCCATAACAACCACTTCCTCTGGGTTCTCCCGACCTGGAATCTCAGCAACAATGTTGTATGACTCTGCCTCCGGCAGCATACGAGCATTCATTTCCAAGTGTACTTGAACATCATGCCCTCGACTAATAACCCGCTGCATCCACAGTGCATCCTCTACCGTCACAGCTGCAGCTGGAATTTTCGGTTGTTCTTTGTCGTACCGCAAAGATCCAGTATGTGGTTTGTTTAAGCTACGTCCCGTCGCTGAACGCACAAGTACCGCGATAGCACCTAACTTCGCTGCACGAGAAGGGCCCAAAGTCCTATAACGTACTGTTGAACCGTACCCTTCCCAATCAACCGCATACAACACAATCTTTCCTTCAACATCTTCTCGTCTCAGTTTTTCGAGATCCGCGAAACTTGTCACCGATACCACAGAAGCAGTAATACCTCCCCTTGGCGTACCGACACTCATTCCCAATCCCAATATTGGCAACCTTCGTTTCACGGGAGTTATAAGTTGAGCTGATTCCTCACCTCGCACCCAATGCGGCACTTTAACTGGAAGCTTCTGAACATGTAATTCTTCCCGTTTCATATTTTCATACGCCCAATCGATCGCTTGCTCTAAACTTTGAGAACCCGAAAGACGATTACCAATTTCCGTAGCCAGATACTCCAGCTTGGCCCATCCTTCGACATCTACTAACGCAGCACCAAGAATTTGACCCGCAGGCTCTCGGTAGCGTTCTGTGAGATTTTCCTGAGCAATCGCCGTCAATGACTGTACTAAAATCATTTTTACAAGTATCCAACGCTGCCAAACCATATCGGTGACTCCTCTTAAAAGTCGAAAAGGTACGTAAATTTCGCAATGAGCATTCGGTCAACAATCTTACCTGACTCATCTCTTATATCATTGTAAACAACAAAAAAGTTTGAAAGTGGCCTATGAATAAGATTGAAACGTATGTTGCTAGCGATTTGTTTAGTTGTACTATTGTACTGAACAAGCGCATTAAGAAATATTGATGTGCTAAAACTATATCCTGTTCGAGCTGTCAGTAGTTGCGTGGTAAACAAACCTTCTTTCAAGTTAACTTTATTGTAGGACCAAGCACCCTCGATAGAGAATCGTGGTGCAATCTTTAATGCTCCCCCTAAAGAAGCGGAAGTCTTTTTTCCGGAATAGAAGTTGCCTTTCGACCCACGAACGCTAGCAGTAAAAACGCGACTGGGATCTGTAAACAGAGTTGCGAAATAATCATTAAACTTGTAATAACCAGGAGCAATAGCAACGTTTGGATTTATTTCAAAACTCTCAAACAGCTGTTCTATGTTGGAGTACCTCCCAATGCTAAGAAAACCACCACTTTGCAAGCGGAATGTTAAGCGATAATTAAGGTAACGACTCACTACAGTACCGTTTTTATCGGTGAAATAATCTAAATCAACAGACGGCCTGATCTCCCTTAGAATTTCTCTTGCCCATGGTTGTCGGTAGTTGTACTGGATGTTACCACTAGAACGACGGATACCACGTCGCGGTGCAAATCCTGTTTCCGGATTAAAATTTTCTTGAAGGATCGAGAATGAAGAACCAAAAGCCAAGGTCCGGCCAGTGTAACGATAGGCTAAACGCCCTGCCATATCCCTTCCCTCAGTTCCCGGTGTTGCAGTCTTGGCCACATAGGCATTCACATCCATTTCCGCATTCAGTCTCAGATTTGTGTCAAAACCAAAGCTTCGATTATAGGAATCCGAACCCATAGTAGCTTTGTTGACAAACATGAAACCGATATCAGAATTTTTAAAAATATTTCTTTTTACCCTAGCAACAGTGAAATTTGTGCCTTTCGAAACATCTTCTTGTTCCCCAGTTTGAATATTCAAAAGGCCAATCTCGTAATTGCCAGTTCGCCCTGTCAACCGACCACCACCAAGGACAGGAACCGGAGAACCTTCATTCGATAATCCTATTCGTCGACTAAAAAACAGTAGCAAATCATCTCCTCGAACTTGACCTCCTCGACCACCACCGCTAGCACCAAGGCCATAAGACGTTCGGAATCGTCTACGTCTCGAATCTTCTGGCGGACCAAAACGGAAAATACCTGAGTTTTCTAGAAAAAAGTCCCGCTTCTCCGGGAAAAACAAACTGAAACGAGACAAGTTAACTTGTTGGATATCTGATTCTATTTCTGAAAAGTCAGTATTGACCGTCAGATCTAGAGTAAGACCGGTACCAACACCAATTTTCGCATCGACGCCACCAGTTAGTTGGTGTAACCAGCCAGTACCAGTATTCTGTTCCGCATCACCACGCGCATACGGAGAAACTCGAAAACTTGTTCCTGGTTTCAAATCTCGAAGACCCTTCAAAGTACCTGCAATAGATACACGCGTCGAAGTGTGGATACGAGGAATCGGTGCCCAGTGGCTGTCCTCATTCAACCGACGATTACGCCTGAGAAAATTGACACCCCACGTTTGCTGTTCAAGAGAACGAAATTTAAGAGTCTTTAGAGGTATCGCAAACTCAGCGATCCAGCCTTGTTCAGTTACACGTGCTTTCACATGCCAGACTCCATCCCAGTCACGATTAAAGACCTGTCCCTCATTAAAAGATTGTCCATCAAACTTACTACCAGCTGGATTTGTTTGGAACATGTAACTGTTTCTTCGATCGTGGAAAGTGTCTAGGACAATACCAAATGTATCTACCGAACGAGTATTGTAGTCACGTGTTAGGTCGGTAATCACAAGATTGTTGGGCTCGGAATCGTAAGCGAGTACTCCAAAATATAGATGATTTTCGTCGTAGAGAACCCGTACCTCCGTATCATACGTTGCAGGTTTTCCTTCTACAGGTTCGCTTTGAATAAAGTTCTTTGCAACAGGAGCATAGTCCCAGTCAGCTTCGTCAAGCACAGCATCAAGAAGAATTTCGCTCTGAACTTTTTGTATTAACAAAGTGCGTTCAAGATGAGCATTGTGATAATCAATAGACTGGTCCATCAGTTTTGAGTTCGGATGCCGGATGACAGATTTTTCCGAAAACTTTTTCCCCCCCGTAGTCGCCAGCAGGTCCACATGGACTAATGGCAAAGACTGTAGCTTCCCCTCAACAGTCATAAAAACAATGTGCTTTTCTTTGATTTCATAACGTTGAACTGCAATCCGTGAACCATCAAGTAAAATGATCTCACCATCGCCCCAGCTTGTTGCAAGTAATAC
>CAZFLB010000201.1:0-7825 GCA_964518945.1 uncultured Acidobacteriota bacterium
GAAGAGGTGGGCAACAATGACTAGAGAATACTTTGCCCCTGAAATTGATGAGGCATACGACGACGGAACTGGAAAGTATTCACTGTTTCAGGCATTCGGATGTCAAATCTCCGGAGGAATCCGCTTTACAAATAAGAATAATTTTGTCATACTGATCAACGTTCCAGGCAGCATATACGACGACACCGTAGACGGAAGCACAATCCATTACAAAGGAACGGGCGAGGGAGACCAGGGATTCAAGTATGATCCAAAAAATAGGAAGAACGGATTCTTGATGAACAGGAAGGTAAAAGATCCGGATTCCGTGCTGCTTTACTTTGAGAAGACGCGGCCAAACCATCTTGTATTCAGACACAAGGTGAAATACGTCAGCCATTCGTTTGTGAAAAGAAGAAACATGGGTGGAAAGATGCGGAGGGTCATTGACTTCAAGCTGAAAATTATAAAGTAGAAACAAATCATGATCATGTTGGATAAAAAGAAAAAGTTCACGTTCATAGATCTGTTTGGAGTACCGGGCGGGATGAGCTTGGGTTTTGAGATGGCTGGTTTTAGATCAGTCGGAGCTCTGGATATGTTCAAGGAGGGACTGATGACTTATGAAAGAAACTTTCCGCATGTGCCTCCAGAAAATATAGTAAACGCTGACGCATCTAAACCATCGACCCTGAAAAAGTTTGTAAGACAAACCGGACTGAAAAAGGGAGATGTAGACGTTATTATCGGAGGACCTCCATGTCAGGGATTTAGTTCTGTTGGAAGAATTCAGATTGCAGAGTTGGTGAAGAAGGGAATCAGAAAAGGTAGGAGCACAAATCCGAGGTTTATCAGCGACCCCAGAAACAACCTCTACAAGTCTTTTGTAAAGTTTGTAGATTTCTACAAGCCAAAGTTTCTAGTCATGGAAAACGTTCAGGGCATGATGAGCTACAGGGACGGATGGGCAGTAGAGCAGATCAAAGAGGATTTGAAAGACGTAGGATACAAAAACATCGAAGAGAAAGTTCTCAATGCGGTAGATTACGGAACTCCCCAGTACAGAAAAAGAATTTTTTTCATAGCGTCCTTGAACGATAAAAAAATCTCATGGCCAGAAATCACCCACTTTGAAAATGATGGACACGACAGGACGTTATTGTCTCCGGGTTCCAAAACTCACGTTACGGTAATGGATGCAATTAGCGACTTGCCAAAACTTGAGATTCCAGAGCGCGGGAAAAAAATTCAGAATTCAGTTAATAAGTACAGCAAGGATCCAGCATCAAAATATCAAAAATGGGTCAGAAACGGTTCGAAAACTGTACAAAACAACGTAACACGATGGCACAGGGACATTGACATTGAAATTTTTTCAACAATGAAACCGGGCGACAGATGGATGGATCTTCCAAAACACTACAGAAAGAAAATCGGATACAATGACGAATCCTTTAATGACAAATGGAAGAGACTTCCAAGGAATAGACCATCCCATACCGTCGTAGCACATCTTCAAAAGGACGGGTACATGTTCATACATCCCACGCAAAACAGGACGATTTCCGTAAGAGAGGCAGCTAGACTGCAAAGTTTTCCAGATTCTTTTGTGTTTTCAGGTGGACGCGCACATCAGTTCAGGCAGATTGGAAACGCAGTTCCTCCGCTGCTGGCAAAAGCAGTGGCAAAAAAAATTCTCTCCGAAATGTGAGTGATGGAATTTTGGATTCATTGTTTCTGTTTATCAGTTAGATGTTACATTACTGAGGCATCGCCCTGTCAAGCATCTCGACAATTTCGTCTATCCTTTTCGGATTTTCGTCTGGATCCTCATTGTGATTTCGGTCTGGCAGCAAGAGCAGTGATCCAAACTCCAAGTATTGCCCAAATCGTTTTTCTCTCTTTGATGTACCAGCCCAAACTTTATGGGGCAGAATTACAAGTCCCAAGTGACAGTCCAGGTTCATCATGTAACCCATGACCTTGTGAAATGCATCGGATCTAGCACCACCTCCCGATCCCCTATACTCTGGTTCTTGACTGTAGTTTTTTGCGTCAAAGACTGCAAAGTTTTGTCCACCAGTCCTGAAGAGGAAGTCTGGGTTTGTCTCACTGAATGTCCCATCATCACTATCAAATGTTTTATCATAAAAAATCTCAACCGCCTTGTCCTTCCATCTTACTGTTATTTTTCTGACCAGGCCGTCTTCATCCCTGTCAAAAACAGGATCCCTTGTGATGAATATTTTGTGGATGAGTTCAAAGAATATCCATATTTCATACAGTGTGTCCATGTCACGATCTGCAAGAAGTACGACCGAGTCGCTTTGTTCCGAAAATCCATGCAGCGTGCGGAGTCCTGAATTGCTTCTGACCTCCTCAACCCATCTCAGCAGCTTCCTGTATGCGACATTTTGAATCTTGCCTGTGTGGATTCGTTCTCCTGCATCCCTGAGAAGATCTGATATTTTGTTGTCATATTCACTGTCAAGCTTCTCGCGCTTTACCGCCAAAGGAACCTGCCTGAATGGAAAGTTTCTGATTATTTTTTTCATCTTCAGTCTAACAACTGAGAGCGCCTCCCTTTCCTGGAACATTATGGTTTCATTTTTCATCAGCTCGTCTGCCTTGTGCATCATCCAGTATGCAGCTATGACGAAGAGCTTGTTTTCAGGGGTGACAAAGTCCCTCATGTTCTGCCGCGAAGCAAAGCTTGTGGTCTCTCCCTTTGACTGCATTTGGATTGTTTTTTTCCAGTCTATGCTTCCCCTTGGTTTTGCAGAGCTGGAACCGCGCTTTTTCGAATTGAAGCTTATGTTGTTAAGCAGCATTCTGTGAATCAGGAAAAACTCCCTGCTTTTCTGTTCCAAAAGACTGACTCTTGGAAAATCACTTGGAAAATCTGTCTCCCCAAGTTCCTCTTCATGGAATCTAAAGTATGCATTTTTGTAATGCCTTAGGTGCATGTCATAAAGATGCCAGATTCTTTCCTCCATGTATCTGACCTTGTCATACTCTATTATGCAAAGCCTGGAAAACTGAGGCCAATTTTGGAAATGATGCCTTCTTCCCAGAAAACCTTCACGGTCAAGTTGTGACCACTGGGTTTCAATTTCCTTTGCAAAATTAAATTTCAAATTCGAGCAGCCAAAATAGAATTCTTGCTTATCATCACTATTGTAAGAAGGTTTTATTTGTTTGATAACATTTTTCTCATCATCTGTCAGGTCCAGAAAATCCTTCTTCTCTCTCATCTCTTTGATACGTTCTAGAAGAGACATGTCTGTTCCCTGCATGATTTTTTTCCCCAGTTCTGCATGCTTCTCGGTAAACTTTTTTTCTATTCTTTCGGCAGTAATCTTTTCTTGCTCTTTTATTGCATCTGGATCGTTTATGGCTTTTCTAAAGTTCTCTATCACCCGACCGTAGTTTGTCAATTCTCAGTAGTCCTCGTTGTCAATCAGCTCGCGCAGCTTCCTTCCAAAGTCGCCTGCGCCAGAATTGAATGTTGTCCTTTCCTTTCTTTCGTCCCACTTGCCTGTGAACTGGCCAATCTGCTCTCTCTGTTTTTTTAGATCCAGAAGTTCTGCCTCAACATCGTCAGAATTTTCTACAAACTTGACAAACATTTCCCATCCTTCCTTGTACTCCTCAACTCTGCTGGGATCCTTGATTGCATCCTCAAAAAATCCAACCGGACTGCCGGTGTCTTCAACGAAAATTTTTTCGAACAGTTCCAGTGTTTTTTTGTTTATTCCCTGTAGCTGCGGCAGCAGGTTTGCAGTTAGCGACCAGTTGAGAGATTTATCTGGATCTATGCCTTGCTGGTGTCCGGCAATAAGTTCCTGATAGATTACCTTGAGTATTGCAGTTCCCAGTCCCTTGGAGGTGCGTATTGCAGCAAGCATCTCATATGCAGTACGCATTGTCTGCTTTAGCAACGTGTCCTGTCGGATCTCAACTTCAAGCTGTTCCCTTGCAAGTTTCTCCATTTCTGGACGTCTGTCATAACTTGACTCGTTAATCGCATTCTTAAGTGCAGTATCAATTTCTTGCTTAGCTTGGTTGCGCTTTGGCGTTTCTATCTCCACATATGCAAACCTTCTCTTCAGCGCGTCATGAAGTGGATAAAGATGGTGCTTGTCAGAAGTGTTGAGCATTCCAATTATCCTAAACTGCCTTGGAATTTTCAGTACCTCTTCTTTGCCTCTCTCGGTTACGCGTCCCGGAATCCTCAGCGTTCCCTCCTCTATTGCGGTAAAAAGTTGTCCGAATGCTTTTTCGATGTCGGCACGGTTAAACTCGTCTATGGCAAGCCACGTGAGCTCGTTGCCCACGGGATATTTTATCTGGTTTAGGCACGAACTAACCGCTCTTGTCAGGCATCCGTCCTCGAATTTGTATCTGAGATCCTTCTGTGAAATGTCTGGCATTATCCCGCCTATGACGTCAACCGTGCTCCATTCGTCAGTAGCAGTTACCATGTCTATCTTGTACTCGCCATCACCCCAGAAATTTCCCAAAAATTCGCGGACAAGGTGACTCTTTCCCGTCCCTATTGCGCCCCCTATGAGGACGTGTCTTCCGCTTGAAAGGTGGTATATAATTTCCCTGATGTACTTTTCGTCCATGCAAAGTGTCTCTGTTGCCCTTTTTATCTTAGCGTCCACATCATCTGGGAGATCCTTGATGAACGCATCCACATCCATCTTGGGATCTTTTTCTTCTTCACCTAAATGTTCCACTCCATCCACATCCTTCTTTGGTTTTATCAATTTTAATATCTCTTCTTTTTTGGTGATTAACTCTTCCGCTTCTTCAGGCAGTTGCATTGGCAACTCCTTTGCCCTAGATTCATAATTTTCACCAGCCCTGCCAAGGAGTTTGTTAAAATGACTCTCGGATATATTGTTGGATCTTTTTAGCGTGTAAAGATCACCTAGAATCAACGGCTGCTTGCCGTGAAAAACAAGACTGTGCTTACTGAATCCGGGATTTATCTTAGCGTCCGGATCCTGTTCGATTACTACAAGTGCAAGAACTTTGAAATAATATTGGGGCTCTCTCAATCTGACAAAAAACATTGCGACAGTATCTTGGTCAGGAGAACTAGGATAGTCCTTGTGCCCGTTAGATTTGTCAGCCTTCTCTATTGACTCAAGCACCCATTTGCCGTCAATTTTTGACGGGTCTATGTCATCAACTTGGTAAAATCTATATCTCGCAGTTTCGTGGTGTTTAAACAAATTGTAAAACGCTTGAACTCTGACCAAACCTTTCACACTTTCCTTTTTGAGCTCGTTGTATTCCGCTTGGTGCTTAAAGCATGCAATCATGCTCTTCCAGTCCTGTAACTTTTGTTCTTCTGGATCCATTTTCTTTCTCATATTTTCTGTTGATACATACAAAATATCACTACCACGCGGAAGTTCGTGTTTGCAAATCAGACACTCCCCCTCATGAATGGACTCTTCCTTTCTTTCTGGATTCATTTTAAAAAACTTCGACATTTCCAAGATCATTCCAATGGCTTACAAAGTAATAAGATTTTTTTCAATTTGAAAAAAAAAACAGTCCGGTTCCTCAGAACTTACCTCCGTCGTATTTTGCCCTGTTCTTTGCTTTGCCTGCTTTTTGGCAGTTTTTTGGCTTTTGGTGGAAAATCAAACGAATCTATTGGGTGAATGACATCATTTCCACTGTTTTTGTTCCTTAAAATCCCATTTTTTACATACACTAGACCAATCTCGAGAATGTCTCCATTCTCTAATCCGTCCACAAAGTCTCCCCATAATCTGACCTTAATCTGGCCGGTATCGTCCGAAAATAATCCTGTGACCGAGCGTGAATAGCCATGTCTTGTTTTACTGTCACGGACATCGCCTTTTTTATCAAATTTTCCAACGACGTGAAAGTTTCCTATCTCTTGTCTTTGAATTTCTAAAACTGTTTTGAATGGAAGTGACGTGAACATTTTTTTTTCGTTTATATCGTGCGTCTGCCTAGTAAAATTGGAGGTTAGTTCTCTTCTAATGTGTGCAAAATCAATCCCGTCAGAATCGCTCTCCAATGACTCGAGATGTTCCATTTCAGAGTCAGTAAGTTCCGACGGTCTTAGATGCATGTAATCTATAACTATCTCTGAACCAGTCGGCAAGTCTATTTTGTAGCAATCCATATCACTCTTTCTGATCTCAAGTATTTTTTGTGGAGTTTGATAAATGTCGGCCTCGTGCAATTTTAACTCGTCAATGTTTCTGTGTTTCTCATTAGAATAAAATGATAAAGTGTACTTGTTCCAGATTAGTGCCGTGTTTTGAATTAGTTTTCTAATTTTTCCATTAAAAGGCAAAACTAACAAAATACTGTCACTGTCACCAATTTTACCACCTCTTGAAAAAAACTGAAGGTGGTTTTTATAACCACGGGTATGTCGTGCTAGAAGTGCATATAAAAAATAAAGGAACACAATACATCCATTTGAATAAATTTCACTGTTTATTTTATCAGATTTAAGATCAAAACGCTCTCTTAGCTTGTAAAATTTTCTATTATCAAAAAATATTTTATGGACTGAACTTTTTCTTTGAGTTCCATAAGTATACTTCTGCACAGTACGTGAAGTATAATTAATAACCCCACCAATTTCCCTTTGTAATTCTTTTTTAATTGCACTTGCTTGTTGACGTGCAGATTCTTCATTAGGTAGTTCAAAAACTACCTGTTGACGGTTTTGATCGAGTCCACATTGTGCAAGATACCTTGCTTCCGTTAGAGAAATTGGAGATGGTTTTGCATCAAATTTTTTTTTAAACCAGTCATCAGTGATCATTAGATAATCTTGCGGTAGGGAATCCCATCTATCCAAACTAGGCATTGCGTCTCCTACTTTTACAGAATCGGCATCTATCAGCCCTCCGGCTGTATGAATCTTGCAAGATGGAATTAACGTGCAGGTCAAACTTTCAGAAAGTATGGTTTTTGTTAAATATGATTCAGGTTCTTCCGGTTCCTCAGTAATGGTAAATGGAACAAGTTTTTTTTCCGAGTTTACAGTTAGAATCTCAGTTCCATATTTTATTTCGTTTGGAAAACAAAAGCCCTTTGGTGTGAGAAGCAGGCATGTTTCAGGAATTAAAATATTCAATGGTATTTGATACCGCTCAAAAATAAAAATATTTGATTCGGAATAGAATCAGTCCAATGACTGTGTGAGTATAAGTTAAGATTTTCTAGAAAAAAGAAATTTGAATGAAAAGGTAAACGCCGGGAGAGGGAGTTGAACTCTTTGCCTAAATTGATTTATTTCGGATCTTTTTTTTACGCATTTATTTGACCAAATCACTTCGGATCCAGTTAATAATCAGCATCAATATTTTCTATCATGCCAGCTGAATACACCGCCATTTTTCTTGTTGATAATCATGCCGAGGATAGTGGATTTATGATGAGCGAACCTGGAACTTGTGAATATAACACGAATCTATTTTTCATAATAGTAGGAGATGGCAATAGGCAATGGTTTCAGTCTAGTTACATTGACCGGCACATAAAGCCAATTGGAAAATTAGACACAATTATACCGGAAGGTCCTGCTCATCCAAACGCTTTACTTGATGCTTGTATTGCATTTGCTCCAGAATTTTTTGAATCATGTCCAACTTTGGATGAAGTAAAATCTACAATTCCTGATGATCAAACAGGCCTTGATTTTGACATGGGAAAGATCCCTGAGAAATGGAGTCAGTTAAGAGAAGAAGCACGTCCAATATATGATAAAAAAATCCGGATGCTCAGATGGGATTTCCATAAAGATAACCCACTAGATTTGGATGGAAAATATTCT
>CAZFLB010000202.1:0-3496 GCA_964518945.1 uncultured Acidobacteriota bacterium
TGCTGCGTAAACTTCTAGTGGCCATACAGATTTGTTTAGTGAAGCGGATGCCAAGGCTAAACCACCCCATTTAAGCAACTGACGCCTAGAACTAGGAATTTCGTGTTCTATTTTTTTAGACATGGCAGTTTTCTCTCATTAGTGGTTTAACAGAAACTCTGGAGTGTTTAGCAGTGCCCATTGCAAATTCTCGGCCCCAACTTCTCGATCAGAGTCGATTGAAGCCTCTGCAATTTTGCTCTCCGCCTCTGTCGGAAATCTTGCAAGTGTTGCTAAGTAGAGTTCGTCGATGATTGCTTCTGCACTGGCTTCCGAGCTAACAAGAGTGTGGACGCGAGAGCCTTTTTCTGCGAGAACTCTGCGGGTCACGGCACCCGATTGCATCATCAGCAAAGCTTGGAGTGTGGAGCCTTTGTTGCCAATAGGCGCAGGCGTCTTTCTATTAGTTTGGAAAAAGGCTTGGAGTATTGCATTAAAATCTGCGCCCTCACCAGTGCCACGTCTTGCTCTCAGATCTTGTGGCATTGATAGTTGTTTGATGCGATTCACCTTAGTTCCCATAAAATCAAACTCGGCCGGGCTATTGGTAACTTGTGCCAAGCTATCTACCACCTCTGGGCCGGTGAGTACTCTTACAAACTTACGTGGGTAGTATGGGAGGTAGTCGTCATTCCACTTCGCAGGATAACTTGCGCTGAGCTGGTAAACGCTAGAATTCATGATCGTTTTCATCAAGTGGTGAATACTGTAACCATTTTCCCGAAAGTCTTTTGCGATCGCTTCGAGAAGTTCAGGGTTTGAAGGCTGTATGGTCCAGGGTTTCTCTGGTGGGTTGTTAGGGTCGAGTCGGTCTAAGTCGAAAGCATTGTATGGTTCCACAAACGCTATAGACATAAGCTTGCCCCAAATCAGGTTTGCGGTTGCACGAGCAAACTGAGGATGGGTAGTAATCATTCTTGCAAGCTCAGCACGTTCGTTAAAACCTGCACGCGGTTCTTCTCCGGTAAGGAGAAATGCAGGTTTGTAGGTTTCTCCTTCAAACCTAGGAAATCTGTTTTCAGAGAGGGTTTGGAATGGTGCATCGTCCCCTGTGTTGTAGCCATCGCCTAAATCGTCAACGATGTAGTCGACCACAACATTTTTAGAACGATCGTCCCAACTTGTTATGAGCCGAGTTTTACCAAAAAAGGCAGAGTGACGATAGAAATCCGCGCGATCTTGTTTTGTAAGCCAAGAACTTACGGTTTCCAAATGTGCAGCACCGTCATGACACGAGATGCAAGATGTGTTAATACCGAGAAAGACTCGAGATGAATCAACATTAAATTGATCTATTGAATCTAGACGATTGTTGATGGAGTAATCTTCGTCACTCATAACGATACGACTCTTGACTTGGTGAGACCTGGCCAGAAATTGTAAAGCAGGGATCGTTGAGTGTACTTTTGATACTCCTGTAATTAAATCGTGCACGACCTCATCATAAGGGCGATCGATTTTCAACCACTCTTTCACCCAAAATTGAAACGATGTTTTTCCTGGTCCGACTTGGCTGGCAAGACGGAAAAGATCCCCCCAGAACCACGCCCATTGCTCGGCGAATTCTTCTGTTCCAACCAACTTGTCGACGAGATCTTTCCGCTTATTATTTGATGTATTCGAGACGAAAGAACGAATATCTTCAGGTTGTGGCGGGAGACCAGTTGTATCTAGGTACAGTCTCCTCATGAATTCTGCGTCTGACGTCAAAGAGGCGTGCGGAATGTTGTTCTCGGACATTTGGCGGAAAAGAATGTCATCAATAAAAGTCTGTTGTTGAACGGGTAGGTTCGCCACGTCTTTTGACATCGACATCATTACGTTATCAGTAAAACGTGCGGTTTCACTTGCATGATCGGCAGCATCTAGCAAAGCCTTGTGTGCTTTTGCTGCAGCGTCCTCATCGCGTTCCTGTTGAGAAACTTCTTGTGCGTTGGCAAGAACAACGGATAATGACAACACCGTCAAGACGACACTAACAAATGGCGACCGAAACATAGGACACCTCCTAGTCTTTACAACCAGTACTTTAAGTCAGTTTGACCTATTAATTCAACAACTCTACCTCAGCTTGCTCACCAGACGCTATGTATAAGCGAGAACGGTAGATTTTGTTCCCGGCTAGTCGAAAAAATGCTGCCCCAGGAACCATAAAGCGTACTCCGTCCGAACGGCGAGTGAAGGACGCGGTATAAGCAACTGCGATGCTCGGGCCACCCCATGGCCCTTCTGTTGTGTGGAACATTGTTTTGGATTGTTCGCGAGCTGTTGCGACATCAATCCGAAATTGTGGGTTGGAGTACTGGGATACAAACCTTTGTATCATTTGCCGAATATGATCAGGGCCATCAAAAGTGATAGCGCCTAGCTGGTTTTCAGTGGGGCTAGTGATATGTTGGCCGTTCGCACTGTATAGCTCTATAAGAGAGTTTTCACTATCTCGAGATGAGTCCAACGCATTCATTCGCTCGAACCAGAGTTGAACAATTTGTTCCCCGGAAGCGTTGTCCTGGTCAGATATGTTTGACTTCAATAAGAACAACGGAGCCAATGAAAGAGCAAAATAGAATATACGAGGCATAATTTAGTTAAACATAACTCAAATCCATACGATTTAGATCAATATTCAATGCATAATTTTGTGTGGAAAGTTGAGCGACGGAAAGCTCGGTTCTGTTCGAAGCGACATATTTTTCCCCAACGTGATTTGCTCACTTACAGTATTCATTGATTAATTACTAAGTTGACACTGACGGTACAACAAGGTTACGGTCCAGCGGATACTACATTGAGGTAAAGGAGCTCACAATGTTAAAGCACTCTAGGCGGTTGTTTCTAATAGCTTTCTATAGTTGGGTTTGTACTTCAGCCTCGGCTCAGCAAACAGGTGACTCCTCTGGTTCGTTTGGAGTCAGCATTGTCAAAGATGTAATGGTACCAGCACGGGATGGCGTTCGATTAGCAACGGATATATATCTTCCAACAGATGCTTCTGGGACATTGCTGATAGAAAAATTTCCGACGATTATGACCAGGACTCCTTATGGTAAGAACGGTGGTGAGACTGCAGGACGCTACTATGCTTCACATGGGTATGCTTTTGTGGCCCAAGATACACGCGGCAGATTCAACTCTGAAGGAATTTGGCACATGCTTGATGATGATGGTAGAGACGGAGCTGATGCAGCGGCATGGATAGCGACTCAGGAGTGGTCTAATGGGGATGTAGGGATGTATGGGGGATCGTATGTTGGTGGAACACAACATGCTGTAGCGATGGAGAGAGCGCCTCAACTCAAAACAATCATTCCGACGGATGCTATGAGCAATTTAGGACATCAGAGTATGCGTAATGGTGGAGCATTCGAACTACGATTTTGGAACTGGATCTTTTACATTACTGGCACGAAGGGACGCCGCCAAGCGCGAGATCCCGCAACGCGGATAGACCTCGAAA
>CAZFLB010000203.1:0-8453 GCA_964518945.1 uncultured Acidobacteriota bacterium
TGCAACTACCATTTATATACACATCCTATCGCTTGATCATCGTAGAACGTAATCCTATATTCCACTGTTTTCAGTACTTATAACTATCCGCCTTGGTTCATCATCAACCGCTCGCCGTATACCGGCCTCAACCTCGTTCTGAGAAAAAGGCCGTCCGCTATATTTTAAAAGCATTCGACGAATTTGGAATCCTGTTTCTTCCGCAATAAGGCGACCAAGCTGTCCCTCGTAATTATCCTCAAGAAGGACCGGCATTTTAGCCCTTTCAAGTATTTCCTTGACATCATTAGCCGGAAACGGTCGCAACATTCGAACTTGCAGAAAGTTTATCGTCATGCCCGCATCCTCTAAGACATGGATAGCATCCAAGATAGCCCCCTTTGTGGACCCCCATGCAACAATCGTTACATCAGCATCCTCTCTCCCATGCAGCTCCCAACGATCTTGAACGGGTGCCTCAAGTTCTATTTGCCCCAACTTACGCATTCTCTTCTCTACTTGAGCATGGCGATTAGGGATGCCCTCACTGATCTTGCCATACTCATTATGTTCATCGCTAGTTGTTACAAACTGACCGCCAGGCTGGCCCGGTACAGCTCTAGGGCTCACTCCTGATTCAGTTACCAAATGGCGTCTAAAGGGACCGTCTCCGTTACCTGAATAGAATTCCCCTCGCTCAACTACTAAATCATCAAAAGTAAGCGAATCAATTGTCCAGAAACTATTTGCCAAAAATCTGTCCATCATCACGATTACTGGCAACTGATACTGATCAGCGTAATTAAAAGCCTTGAACGTAAGGGAAAGAGTTTCATGAATATCTCCGGGCGCTAGAACTACGTGTGGAAATTCACTGTGACCAGGATGTACCGCAAAGCTTAAGTCTCCCTGTGATTGGCGAGTTGGAAGGCCAGTGCTAGGACCACCTCGCTGGTAAACGGTGAGGACGGGACCTGGCGCCTCAATTATCGATGCGAATCCAAGACCTTCTGCCATCAAAGAAAAACCAGGCCCCGATGTTGCTGTTGAAGCGCGTGCCCCTGCATGTGCAGCTCCGATAGCCATATTAATGCAAGCAATTTCATCTTCTCCCTGTAAAACGGTAATGGGATACTCGTTCTGTAAGGAAGTAAGAACTTCACTCTCTTCCGTTGCCGGAGCAATAGGATAATAGCTCTGAAAGGAACAGCCCGCGTGCAATTTAGCAAGTGCCGACGCATCAGCACCACGAATCAATAAGGGCTCATTACGAGACTCAATCCCTTCTAAACGAACAGGGAATTCATCACCATAATTCTGTTGGACCCAGTCGGATGTTGCCTGTAGAACTAACGCATTCATATCAACCAAGTGTTGACGGTGAAGACCAAATCTCTCCTTAAGTAAGCGGATTATTTCGTCCATACTCATTCCAAGTAACGCGAATGAGGCAGCAACAGACACCATATTTCTCATGATGTCATGGCGACGAGGCTCATAGTCAATTCCATCGATTGCCAACCCATCCCTAAGAACATCTCCATAGGGAACTGGGAAAAGCTCGACATCGTCCCGCCCAATTTCGTCAGGTGTAATGCCTAAGCCAGAGTCGTAGATGATGCCTCCCCCAGAAACCACCTGGGCAATGTGACCGCGATGGGTAGGATACGGCGCGTCCACATCACCAAAGAGAGATTCCCGATCCAATGCCAAGAATAGATCAACGCCGTCAACGGGTGAATTGATAGGCTTCTGATTAACCCTGACCCGATAGTACGCATGTTTGCCAGAAATATTGGAGTGATATTCGATGTTGGAAAACACAAAAAGCCCGGCACGCGCGCAAGCCCTGGCAAAGACCTCGGCGGAGACATTAATACCACTGCCCTGGGCTCCACCAATGAGCCATGAGAGCTTATTCTTAACCAAAATCAGTTCTCGTCATGAGGGAACCTGTTCATTAAAATCGCCAAATCTCAAGCGCCCGAACTTGGAATCTCATTGCTACTAGCCAATAATCCTCAAAGACAAATCCACCAAGATTAGCCCACTTCATGCGCAGGCACGAATCAACCCATAGTGCAAGGCAAACCCATTGTCCCGATTTTACACAAAATTGCAGCTTAAATCACTTGGTATACAGACTCATCATCATCTCACACCTCATGCAGCTGGCCCAATCATATTTGGGCCGCGCTGCATGCATGAAAAGAGTGACTATAACGAAAACTGAAGGGGCAAGTTGTTCCCGCTAATGCTGCGCACTTGTCACATTTGCTAAGCTATTCTGACAGAGCGTAAGCCCGCGCAGGCAGATGCTCTATTGCTGTTCGTTCTCTGATGAATAGCAGAAGGCCCCTACGTACTATAGGATTTGATCGATATACAGATCGACGCTGTTAAATAGAAATAATAGGCCACTGCCACAAGTGTCGAACTGCGCCACATCAAGGGTTGAAAGGGGACTCTTATGAACCCAAATCGAACTAAAAATCTGCTGGATAATGGTCTGCCCGCAATAGGAACCGGAGCCGGCTACGGCTCGCCATGGGCAGCAGGAGCGTTAGCCCAAGCTGGCTTTGACTGGGTCCTCATGGATACTCAGCATGGTGTCTGGGATACCGAAGCACTCCACACAGCCATCTTAGCTGTGTCCCAAGCTGGAGCAACCCCGGTCGTGCGTGTTCTACAAAACAATTTCGGCTTGATTAACCGAATCCTTGATGATGGGGTATTAGGAGTAATTGTTCCAATGGTAGATACGGCAGAAGATGCAGAGCAAGCCGCCGATGCTATGCGTTATCCGCCACAGGGGCGTCGATCTATGGCAAACCCCTACTTAACAACTATTCATGGGGATCATTACTCCTCACAAGCCAATGATCGCGTGTTTCTAGCAGTCCAGATTGAGTCGGCAACAGCTGTTGATAATGCAGAGGACATTCTATCAACTGATGGTGTAGATGGCTGCTGGGTAGGCCCCGCTGATATGGCCCTCACAATGGGACTTACATTAGATGACATCGCTATCCACCAGCAGCATAATGAAGCGGTTGCACATGTAGTAACCATATGTCAGAAACTCGGCAAATTTGCAGGATACGCTTGTAGCACTATTGAAATGGGAAAACGACGGATTTCCGAAGGGTTCACATTTGTAAATGTTGGGGGAGACTCTATGTTTATTGCCGAGGGGTCAAAACGATATCTTGAGGAAATGCGTGGCTAGAATACGTCAAGCACTTCGCCACTTACTGGAAGTCCGCTGATGAACGATTTGGCAAACCGGATTGCCCTCATTACAGGAGCCGGCGGAGGCATTGGGCGCCTTACAGCTCATAGATTGGCAGCGAGTGGAGCTGCAATTGCAGCTGTCGATTTGAACGAGATAGCAGCATCAAACACAGCAACTGAAGTTTCCAATCAACATCATGTAAAAACTCTGGCACTAGCGGTGGACGTTTCCTCAAGCAGGTCTGTTACTCAAATGAGGGAAACAGTGGAGCAGAACTTAGGGCCGGTGAATATTATCGTGAATGCAGCCGGATTTCTTCAACTCGGCGGGATTCTCGACGTTTCGGAAACCGATTGGGACCAGATGATGGCAGTGAACTTGAAGGGAGTATTCCTAGTAACTCAGTCTCTTCTACCAGGAATGCTTACTACGGACTACGGACGAATTATTAATATCTCATCATTAGCCGGAAAGGTTGGCGGTCTCGCAGCTGGAATCCATTACGTGGCTTCAAAAGGAGCCCTACTGTCATTCACCAAGGCCTTGGCAAAAGATGTGGGCCGCTACGGTATAACTGCCAATTGCGTTTGCCCATACCCTACGGAAACAGAGATGATCAAGGCATTCTCAGTGGAGCAACTAGAAATGATGCGTAACCTCAATCCGATGCAGCGACTGGCCCACCCCGAAGAAATTGCCGCCACAATCGCATTTCTTGCCACCCCTGAAGCTAGCTTTATCAATGCAGAGATGCTTGATGTAGACGGCGGCTTCACAGCCGACTAGCCCGCTCATGTATGCGCAGATCATCGCACACCGAGGCCCTTCAAACATCCCCCCAGCAAACACCCTGCCGGCCTTCGCACCAGCTCTGCAGCTATCCCTTGACGGCGTGGAGTTGGATGTGCGCCTTTCAGCGGATGGGCATCCTGTAGTCATCCACGACCGACTGTTAGAACGAACAACCTCAGGGAATGGCCCTGTAGAGAAGCTCACTCTTACCGAATTGCGAACGCTAGACGCCGGGGCACATTTCTCAGATGCTTTCCAAGGAGAACAAATTCCCTTACTCAGTGAGGTGCTCGACATCGTCAATGGAAAATTACTCGTGCAAATCGAGATGAAGGGACAAAACAATCGTCTGGCCGGTGCAATTGTAAATGCAGCTAATCAACACTACGCTGCAAGTCACACGATGCTCACTTCCTTTAAGTTGCGGTTGCTACGCGAGATCCACCATCTAAGTAACGTTTATAGCATTGGACTGCTGGTGTCGCCCATTCAGGATTTGCCTTCCAGCCCTAAAACCCGGGCAGCTAAAATGAGCGCGTTAGCTTACTCGGCCAAAGCTGATGTAGTTCTAGCTCATCACGGCTTAATAGATCCGGAAACAGTAGCCGAAATCAAGCGGCTCGGGATGGACATCCGGGTGCGGACAGTTGATAACACCAAAGACTTACTCAGAATGTTCACATTAGGGGTATCAAGCCTGACGACACATGAGCCAGAACAGGCCCTAGACATACGGAACACATATAAGCTATCACCGGGAGAAACTACTCATGGATTTAGAACTTAAATCTAAAAAAGCCTTGATAACAGGCGCAGGCCACGGGCTGGGACGGGCGGCAGCCTTATCCCTAGCCAAGGAAGGATGTGCCGTCGCAATTGTTGGCCAGACACCGGAATATTTAGCCAGGACCACCGATGAGCTCCACGAAACCGGGGCGCATGTGCGGCCTATCCAGGCTGATGTCACCGATCCAGACGATGCAAGAAGGATGGTAGCTGAAGCGTCGGCAGGACTTGGAGGACTCGATTTCTTGGTAACCAGCTGTGGAGGATCATCAGGCGAGGGGTTGCTGGCCTCCTCGGACGAGGACTGGCAGATCACCCTTGATCTCAACCTAATGCACACAGTCCGTTCAATTAGGGCAGCAACTCCGTTTTTCAAAGATCGAGGAGGTGGAGCCATCGTAATAGCCTCTGCGGTAGACCGGCTGCCCCCAAACTTCCCAGCCCAGTACGGCACGGCAAAGGCAGCAGAGATCCATCTTGCAACCTCGCTCGCCAAGGAGCTGTACCAGCTCAATATTCGTATAAATACCGTCGCCCTTCAAACACTGGCAATGTTTGAAGAGAATAGAGAGGGCCCATGTGAACAACGAGAACTAAACGAGCCCACAGATTCTGCCCATAGTGATGTTTCATTCGGTCATCTGGCCGGGCCAGAACAAATCGGAGATGCAATAACATTTCTCCTATCCACTCGAGCGTCGTGGATTACGGGGACTACAATCCAAATTGACCCGTATTACGTAGGCCACGAACTCTCCAGCTAAGACAATGTCTTTACACTAAGGCAAAGTTCTTGAGGCAATACCTTGGAAGTTGAGCAATCACGAAATACAATTAGCAAAGAGAAGCGGGTAGACGCGCGAAAGGAAACAGTCAATTGGCAGATTTAAGCCAAAAGCCAGAGATCGTTGCATGGATGAAGCCATCATGTGGTTGGAGCAATGGTGTACGAGCAGTGTTCTCCAAATACGATTTGCAGTACGAAGACAAAGACATTATTAACGTAGCCGAAAATTTCTTTGAAATGGTCACAAAGACCGGCCAGAGACTTCAGCCGAGCATGGAGATCAATGGGACAATTCTCGCTGATGTCAGCGGTGAAGAAGTGGAAGCATATCTATTAGAAAATAGATTGGTCACCCCGTCAAATGCAGAAATTGGCGTCCCGATTGATGAGGCCTGCGGCCCTGGCGATGTCCACCAGGAGGTTGAATTCGTACAACCGTTTGGGGGTAGTTCTGAACTTAAGGATATATCGGAGTAGGCTGACAAACCTAGTCTCGCAGGACTTATCTAATACCAAGGTATAGGCAGTTTGGCGGACCCCTAATAAGAGTGCCAACACCGACCTCTGTGGCCATTGGCATTTGTATTCGGCTGCTCCATCCCGCTATACGGCTATGCCAACAGGGATGTTTTGTAACGGTACCCTCTCACAAAAGCCCAATCTAGATGGCATCCCTGCATCGCGACCCACTAGGTGAAAGATGGCTTTTGTACTGGGTTAGCATAGTTCGTAGGGTAAGCCGATGACAGACCGACCGCATCCATTACAGCCAGGGATACACTATGCATAATACGTCTCCTAATATTCTGTTTCTGACCACGGACCAGCAAAGGTTCGACTGCATCGGTGCTAACAGCGATGGGTTCGTGCAGACCCCCAATCTGGATGCCTTAGCCCACGACGGCGCGAACTTGCTAAAGTTTTATGTAAACAATCCCGTTTGTATGCCAAGTCGAGCCAGTTTGTTAACGGGAAAATATCCGCGGAATCATGGAGTCACCACCAACGGTATTGTCTTAGACGAGTCAATCCAAAATATTGCACACGTGCTCGGGGCAATTGGCTATATAACCGGGAACCTTGGAAAGCTACATTTCTTACCACATTCAGGCAGAGACCACACCATCCCACACCCCAAGTATGGATTTGACGTTATGGTCAACGCGGATGAGCCAGGCTGCTACCCAGATGCCTATATTCAATGGATTCGGAAAATCGCTCCAGAAATGGAAGAGAAAGTACGAGTGCCCATACCGGGTGTGGAGGAGCGGGAAGGCTTTGATCGCTGGATATTCGAGGCGCCAGAGGAGCTCAGTTATTCAGCATGGGTTGCTGACCAGACGATCGAATTCATTGATTCGCATTCTACTCAACCATGGTTCGCAATAGCAGGGTTTTATTTACCCCATGCGCCCTGTAATCCAACACAGAGATGGCACGATCTCTACAAAGACATTGATATACCCGCCCCTCTCCTTTTTGAGAAAGAGCTTGATGACAAACCTAATGTATTTCGCAAGATCGCCAATAGTTCTACGCCTGCCAACGAGTCCGATTGGGAGGATTTTAGACGCTATTACTATGCATCCTGCTCAATGGTCGACTTCCACTGTGGGCGTGTAATCGAGCATCTGCGCAGTATTGGCCATCTAGATAACACACTGATTGTGTTCTACTCCGACCACGGAGAGATGGCCGGAGACCACCAAATGATGGGGAAACATCAAACAAACTACACCTCGGTGCTCCACGTGCCAGCAATCATTCGCTATCCAGCACAGGTGCCAGCCGGATCACAAATCACAACGACCATGGAGGCCGTTGACCTAATGCCCACAATTCTAGAGGCAATAGGCGCTGAAATTCCGTCTAGCGTTGATGGAACATCCCGTTGGCTGACAGTAAGAGGCCTGGAATCGTCCGGATCAGAATCAGTCTTGGTGGAATTTGCAACCCCAGAGGGCCAGAGTGTAAAAACTCTTCTCACAGACAACTATAAGTACTGGGTAAATGAGCTGGGCGAAGAGGTGCTGTTCGACTTAAGGCGTGATCCGAACGAATTTATTAACTCAGCCACCGATCGAACGTATCAATCTGCCCTCTACAAAATGCGCGCGCTGTTAATACGCAAAATCCTAAATACAGAGGATCGGTCGCGCGAGCGTATAGCAGCTTACTAACACAATCTCATTTACAGTGATCTGGAACGTGCAAGGTCCAACCGCACCGAGAATTATATTTTCTCGATCTCAGCCGCTTCCACCAGGGGAGGTGGGTTATATGGGATCCTCTGTTTTAGCGCCGTTTCTTCAACGAGCTTGGACATTCGTTCAAACGCGTAGTCAAAGAAAGCGTAATACCCTTCGCAGAAGTAACTCGGCTGTGGTTCATCGGTTGTAGCCGCGACCTGACGATGAACGGGACAGCCGCCCTGACAGTAGTTCAAGTACTTGCAGCTTTGACACTGCTCTGACAGATTGGCCTTTCCATCCCGAAATTCATTGGCTTTACGTGATTCAACAAGTTTTTTCAATGGCTTTCGAAGAACATTGCCCAGTTTCCAGTCTGGCTCGACAGTCCAGTCGCAGGTGTAGACATCGCCGTTACCCTCAACCACTACGTAATCCATGCATTTGTCCCGATGGATGCACGAGGGATGCCCCAGTCCAGCGAATCCGACAGTCCAGTCATCAAAGTCACGGACGTACATCTGCGGCGAGCCATCGTTGTACCAGATGTCGAACATGCCCTTCAGGTACTCGCCATACTCGTGCGGGCTTACAGAAAACGGCAGCACTTCACCCTTCTGTTCCGCCGACTCAACGATGGGGATGAACTGAAAGTGCCTCACGCCCAGATCGTAAATGTAGTCGT
>CAZFLB010000204.1:0-10266 GCA_964518945.1 uncultured Acidobacteriota bacterium
GGAAGAGGGTCGCTATACCAGGTGAAGTGACTACAGCATCTCTATTGTCACGTAGCTTTCTTCCTAAGTTTCAGCCGATTGTTCGGTCCTTTGATAAGGTTTTTGATTCTATTGATTGTGGTGAGGCAGAAGCAGGTGTGATTATTCATGAGGGTCAACTTACTTATGAACAACTGGGCTATTACAAAATAGAAGACTTCGGAGAACGATGGAATAAGGAAACCGGAGGTCTGCCTCTTCCCCTAGGTCTCGACGTTGTGCGCCGCGATCTTGGTCGCGAACTAGCTCAGGAAATTAATCGAGCGATGCGAGCAAGTATTGATTGGGCGTATGAGAATGAGGAGGAGGCGCTAACGTATTCTCTTCAGTTTGGACGTGGGTTAGAGCGAGAACTTGGTCGTCGTTTTGTGAAAATGTATGTCTCAGGCCTTACAAAGGATATGGGAGAGTCTGGTGAAAAGGCACTTAGAGAGCTATTTTCACGTGCTGAGTCCGCTGGTATAGTAGCTAAAGCACCGGATTTTGAACTTATTCGATAGCGTTTGTAGCGGTAACGTCAAAACAACTTACTGGGGGTCAGGGGGGCGCTGGTTCAAATCCAGTCATCCTGACCATTCTGAACGTTTCGAAAATCCCGGAATCAATAGAGGCTCTGTAACTTTCTGCGCCGGAAAAAGATTAGAATCTATAAGCCGTCGTTCATACCGCAGTAATACAGATGCTGATTAGGTTTTGTTAGCTAGTAAAGAAGAGGCAGCCTAATTCTTTTTTAGGTCATTGAGTTCATGAATTATTCGAAGACCTTCAAGCGTCAATCTTGGGCTTACGATGTCGATCACATTCGTCCACTTAGAAACGATCTCTGCCATTCCTCCGGTTGCAATCACTTGAGATTGGCCAGAGATTTCAGTTGAGAGTCTCGAGATTAGCTCTTTAAAAAGTCCTAGATAACCAATTACTAAGCCTGACTGCATTGCGTCTATTGTGTTCTTTCCTAGGGCTTTATCGGGAATAGAGAGCTCAACTTTTGGCAGCTTTGCCGTTTGGCTGACGAGAGCATCGGCGGAGATACCAAGCCCAGGAGCAATGGCACCACCAACGTATTCACCATTTTTGGAGATGACGTCAAAGGTAGTTGCGGTTCCGAGGTCAGCGACGATCGCAGGTCCTCCGTAAAGTTTTTGTACAGCAGCCGTGTTGGCTATCCTATCAGCACCAACCTCGGAAGGGTTGTCAACTAGGATTTTTATTCCAGTTTTGATATTTGGTCCAACTTGTACAGGAGAATGACCTAGGATCCGCCAAGAGAGTTCTTCGAATGTGAGTGTTAACGAAGGGACGACATTTCCAATGACGATACCAGAAATGTCTTTCCAAGCGAGGTCTTCATTATTTAATAATGCTTTTAAGAGTATGTAGTATTCATCGGCTAAGTAATCGAGGTGAGTTGTAAAACGCCAGTCAGCAACCCATTTGTCATTTGAGTAAATGCCAACAGAGCATTTTGTGTTTCCCACGTCAAGTGCCATTAACATGAGGATATTGTATCAATCGTTTTGTGGCTGTCGTTAAAAGAAATCCCTTGCAGGGATTTTTATCGAGACACTGGCTATTACCTATTGGCACCTGATATAGATCTTGTGTGATTTCTCTAGACGACTTTCGAGAAGCAAGGGTAGCTATTAGTGGAGAGCTTGCCCGCACTCCGCTTGTAAGGCTGAATGCTCCTGACTCTAAACAAAAGATCTACCTTAAACTTGAAAATCTGCAGCCGGTTGCATCATTCAAGGTCCGAGGTGCAATAAACGCTTTTCGCTCAGCCCCAGTCGAAATCTTACGAAAAGGTGTTTTAACCGCCAGTGCTGGCAATTGGGCGCAGGGTGTTGCTTGGGTTGCTCGTGAAAAGGAGATTCCTTGTACCATTATTGTTCCTGAAGGAGCGCCAGCAACCAAGCTCGCGGCTATTGAGCGATTAGGAGCAGAATATATTTCTGTTCCATATGACCGATGGTGGCGATGTATGGAAAATCGACACTTTGAAGGACTTCATGGATATTTTCTTCATCCTTTTGAAGACGAGCCTGTGATGGCTGGAAATGGGACAATCGCATTTGAGCTTGTAGAAGATTTGCCAAGTGTGGATGCTGTTTTAGTGCCTTGGGGTGGCGGCGGTTTAGCGGGTGGTATCGCGGCTGCATTCCGAATGCTAGGGGCAGAGGCTAGAGTGTTTGGTGTTGAGGTAGAAACTGCCGCCCCCCTTACGGCGTCTTTTGCGGCGGATAGGATGGTGTCTTTGGAGCGTAAACCGTCTTTCGTTGATGGTATTGGAAGTGGATCCTTGCTACCGAACATGTGGGAACTTGCTCAGGAATTTATAGATAGTTCATTTACAGCATCGGTGGAAGACGTAAAGTCTGCGTTGAGGCTTATTTTCGAACGCAACCATGTGGTTGCTGAAGGTGCTGGCGCATGTGCTTTGGCGGTAGCACTATCAGGTCAAATCGATGCTGAACATATTGTTTGTATAGTGTCAGGTGGAAATATAGATGTCGATGTTTTGAGCGTAATACTTGAAGGATGATGAGATCTCTTGGTTAGTAGAGTGTTCAGCAGCATTGAAATGAGAACTAGCGGTGAATTACTATTTGACTGGAAGGTACATTGATGAACGAGAACAGATTTGAAGTTATCTGCCCCTGTTGCCACTCGAAAGTGTTTGTTGATCATAAAACAGGGATTGTCATTTCTCACGAGAAGCCGGTGACTTCGACTACAAAGACGTTCGAACAGGCTGTTGCTGCAAACAAAAGAAGAAAGACAGAAGCTGAAGGTGTTTTTGCACAAGCAGTTAGAGAACATGAAAACAAAGATGAGATCTTAGAAAAAAAATTCCAAGAGGCTTTCAGGAAAGCAGACAAGGAGGCAAAATGACTACCACACCCTTTTGACTTTGATTGTGTTCTACTTGGTAGCAGCGAATTCGGTTCTAATGTAATAGATTTCTTAGAACAGTATGTAGTATCCCTCCGTTTTTAAAATAAACGATATCTACATTGGAGTCTAAGCGCGTCAATACTTTGAATCGGAGAATCCTCCCATCTGGTTTAGTAGCGGTCACGGGAAGTTCTTGTTGAGGCTTGATTTCTTCGGTCAAACCAACGATGTCAAAGGTTTCTTGTCCGTCAATTCCAAGTGATTGAGCGCTTTCACCATCCAAGAATTGTAGCGGAAGTACTCCCATGCCAACGAGGTTGCTGCGATGGATACGTTCATAGCTTTCCGCGATGACAGCTTTCACTCCCATAAGCATTGTTCCCTTAGCTGCCCAATCTCGGGAAGATCCCGTTCCGTATTCCTTGCCGGCAATAACAATGAGCGCTGTCCCTTCGTTTTTATAGGACATCGCTGCATCGTAGATAGACATTTGTTTGCCGGTTGGGAAATGAATAGTAAAGCCACCTTCAACACCAGGTAACAGCATGTTTTTGATACGTATATTTGCAAAAGTTCCTCGGAGCATAACTCGATCGTTCCCGCGGCGAGAGCCATAAGAATTAAAATCTTTCTTCTCTAGGCCATGTTGACTCAAGTATTGTCCTGCAGGAGAGTCGTTAGGTATGTCGCCTGCTGGTGAAATGTGATCGGTGGTTACCGAGTCACCAAGAAGTGCCAATACACGAGCTTGTTCTAAATTGTTGATAGACGGTAGCTCTTGGGATAAATCCGTAAAAAACGGAGGTTCTTGGACATAGGTTGAAGTCGCATCCCAATTGTAGAGTTCGTCTTCTGAAAAGGTGATTTTGTTCCATTCCTCGTTGCCATCCCATACGTTTTTGTACATTTTTTTAAACATGTTTGGCTGAACGGCTGCGTCCATGGCGTCTTGGACTTCTTGTTGGCTGGGCCAAATATCTTTTAGGTAAACGAGAGACCCTTCGGTATCCCTTCCCAGCGGTTCATTTGTTAGGTCGACGTCAATAGAACCGGCAAGAGCATAAGCAACTACAAGTGGGGGGGACGCAAGGTAGTTAGCTCGTACCAGGGGATGTACTCTCCCTTCGAAGTTTCGATTCCCAGAAAGAACTGCTGCTGCTACTAGTTCGCCTTCTGATATTGCATTTGCAATCGGCTCTGGGAGGGGACCGCTGTTACCTATACAAGTTGTACATCCATAGCCTACGAGGTGAAATCCTAGGTCAGCGAGAGATGGAAGGAGATTTGCTTCTTGTAAGTACTCGGTTACTACTTTTGACCCTGGTGCTAAGGACGTTTTTATATGCGGTGAAACTTTTAGACCTCGATCGACCGCATTCTTTGCTAACAGTCCTGCGCTCAACATGACTGAAGGGTTTGAGGTATTAGTGCAAGATGTAATAGCTGCAATGACGACAGAACCATGTCCTACGTTTTCACTAGTGTCACCCACTACAGCTGTTGCCGTATGCGCGAGTTCGTGAGACGAAAGGCCGAAACCCCTTTCTGTAGAGGGCGCTGTAAGTGCCTCACGAAAAGAGCTTTTCACGTTATGAAGACTTATGCGATCCTGCGGGCGTTTCGGACCTGCGAGGCTTGGTTCTACCGAATCAAGTTCAAGTTCTAAGGTTTCTGAAAATGTTGGGTCAGGTGTTTCATTGGTACGAAAAAGGCCTTGCATTTTTGTGTACGCGTCAACTCTCGAAACTTGTGCTTCAGAGCGACCAGTCCGTTTCAGATAGCGAATTGTTTCGTCGTCCACAGGAAAAAAACCGATTGTAGCACCATACTCTGGTGCCATATTTGCCACTGTAGCTCGGTCAGCAAGAGTAATTTCAGAGAGTCCTGTGCCATAAAACTCAACAAATTGTTCGACCACCCCTTTCGCTCGAAGCATTTCGGTTACTGTCAATACAAGGTCGGTAGCAGTGACTCCTTCCCGCAGCCTACCGTGGAGTTTGAACCCAATGACTTTTGGCATGATGAGGTAGGATGGTTGGCCGAGCATACCAGCTTCTGCTTCTATGCCGCCGACTCCCCAGCCTAATACACCTAGGCCATTAATCATTGTTGTGTGAGAGTCAGTGCCCACAACACTGTCAGGAAATAGAAAGGCTTGGTCACCGATCTCACGGGATGTCACTACTTGTGCGAGATATTCAAGATTGACCTGATGGATGATGCCAGTCGCTGGAGGGACGACTCGAAATCCATCAAATGCCTTTTGTCCCCAGCGAAGAAATTTATAGCGTTCTTGATTGCGCTGAAATTCGATCTCGGCATTTCGACGCAGAGCTAGAGGTGTGCCAAAAACATCGGCCTGTACAGAATGGTCAATTACGAGATCGACCGGAACTGCTGGGTTGATTAGCGATGGGTCTCCATTTAAGCGCTTAATTGTTGATCTCATTGCAGCCAAATCGACAACAGCTGGAACTCCAGTAAAATCCTGTAGGATGACTCTGGCAGGGAAATAAGGAACTTCTTTGCTCCCAGGGTTTTCAGCATTCCATTCAGAGATATTCTGGATATCTTTTTCGGTAACAATTGTTCCATCGCAGTTGCGGATAACCGACTCTAGAAGAACTTTGAGGCTGAAAGGCATTTGCGAGATTTGCTTAAATCCAGCATCTTCGAGTTTCTCTAGCGCATATACTTGAAACTCACCTTCATTCGTCTTGAAATTCGTTCGTGTGCCAAACGGATTGTGGATTAGTTTCGTCATTGATACTCCCAGAAAGTAGAACTTTAAATTTTACCAAGAATTTGAAGCGCGTGCCTGTACTAAATGTTCCAGTGAGTGGCAACACAGGAGCTTTTGTTGTTATAACAACTTACACATGAATAATGTGACCACTGAATCGGTCGAATCTCACCGTAACGTAGATTTAGTTCGTTCTTTCTCATTCTTTTTTGAAGATCCCCACTGGGGTTCTAAGCTTTTTATCGGCTCATTGTTCGGGTTGCTGATTCCTATTGTTGTTGGCCATGTTCTGATTGTTGGCTATGGTGTCATTGTTGCGAGGCGTAGGATGAAGCGTGAAACTCCATATCTTCCGGAGTGGAACGACTTCCAAAATATTATTAATGATGGTCTCAGAGGATTCTCACTCACACTAGTTCATGCTATTCCAATTTGGGTTGTCTCAGTCCTTTTATTTCTGACGATTTTCGGTGGTCTTCTCCTTGAGGTAGGCAGTGAGGTATCTTTCGGATCGCTCTACTATTTTGGTATACCGACAATATTAGGAGGTTTGTCGCTTTTATTGATTCTATTGGTTGGGTTTATTTGCTATGTGCCTGCTGCTTTTGTGAGGTTGATTCAAACCGATCGTTTTGGTGCTGCATTTGATATTCTGGCAATTGTTCAATTCATCCTAGAACACCGAAAAGATTATGTCGTTGCGTTGCTTACGATAGTGCTGGCTATGGTTATTGGCTTTTTAGGATCGTTTGTTTTTTTCGTGGGAGTTTTCCCTACTTTTTTCTGGGGAATTTGCGTTGTAGGCTTTGTTGTTGGAGAACTTGCGGGTCTTGGCCGTCCTTCGAGTACTCTGAGTCAATGAGAATTTAGTTCATTTTGTAGCAAATACTTGTCTTGGGGACCATGGGTAGGGTACGGAAACCTTCCGAGCACGCAATGATTTTCTTTCATGAATCACAAGTTCTTGACGAATAGCCTATGTTTTTTTGAGGCTATCGGTTTGCTGTTTTCCGACCTAGTTTTAGAGCTTTGTCGCTGAGAGTAATCAGTAATCGAAAACCATTTTTGACTTTAGCCTTAACATCGTTTTCGTTCGCGGTATTGGCGCAGGGAACCCGGGCTTTTAAACACGCTTCTAAAACGGTACCAACTGCTTTTCTAACTTTTTCGATGTCACGATCATAGGCATTTCTCAAGCTTCCGGGCCCAGGTGAGAGAACACTTAGACCTTCAGTTTTTGCGATCGTTTCGGATTGGGGAATAACTTCAGGATCTTCGATCATCATGAAAGAAATGAAATCTCCCTTAAGGTTCTTGGGCCACATTCGGGAGGTAGTTGCTTCGATCCAAGACACGGCTTTTTCGGCTTCATTAACACTCATGATGTGAGGGAAAGCGATTCCACCTACGCCTAAAGCGATTAGCTCTTCAACGCGTGTTTTTGCGGCGGAAGGATTTAGGTGTATGGGTGGAATTCTCACTATCACCCCAAGGGGATTGGGTGAAGTTCGAACTACTTCTAAGAAGATCTCGAGCGTTGCTATGTCAAAGTCGCTATGTTCCATATCATAAAAAAGGAAATCGAGGAGGTTGTTTTTATTCAATGCCTTTGCTGCTTCGGGTGTTTTCTCTCTAACGAAAGTACCAAAACCAACTTGGTTTGCTTTCAGGGTCTCAATGAGGCGGTTTTGTGTGAAGGCAAATGTCTCTTCCGCTATCATAAAAAGAAGTGGAATAGCGCTAAGGCGCAAATATGAGTACATAGTTTGTTCCTCTCTGTTGTTAAGGCATGAACCTTCCGCCGTTCACATGTATAGTTTGTCCGGTTATGTATATTTGGTCTGGGTCACTGAGTGCGAGGACTGCTTGTGCAACATCGTCTGTGGTGCCGATAGGCGAGCCTTCTGTTTCGTCCTCAATAGGATTGTACTGGCCGGGTTGTCGGCTAGTATTGATCACTCCAGGGACTACAGAATTCACTCGAATACGTCCTTGTCCTTCTATAGCTACTGCACGAGTTAGTCCTAAAAGACCGCTTTTCGCAGCGATCACATGTGCTCTGTCTTTTTGAGGAATATGAGCACTCATACCTCCGATGTTAATGATGGAACCGCAAACAGTTTCTGGAAGCCGCCGAAAAAACTCCCGTGAAGTGAGAAATGCACCTGTCAAGATAGTGTCGATTACTTTAGACCAAGTTGCTGTGTTTAATTCAACAAAAGGATGATGTGGTCTAATTGCAGCTCCATTCACGAGTATGGTTGTTGGGCCATGGGATATTTCTGTCAACTCGAATAAATCAAAAACTTCTTTTTCATCTGTGATGTCAACGAGGTTCCCTATACAAGGGGGCAAAGAAGGGTTTTTGAGTGTTTCGAGGGCAGTATTGAGAGTCTGCTGGTCAGAGTGTGCGACGATAGAGACACGCGCTCCTGATTTTTGCAGTTTAGACGCGATGGCAAGTCCGATATTACGGCTACCACCGGTAACGATTGCACTTTGCCCGGTTAGGTCAACCTGTTGATTCATTTTGATAGGAGTGAGGTTAGCTTGCGAATGAAGTCAACCTTTTCAAGGTTGCTCACGATGTCGACGATTTCTTCAGTTTTGGTTGAGTCAACATTGGCAAACTCACAACACTCCCGAAATTTGTCAGCTACCTCATCGTAAGTCATTGGATTGGAAGGACTGCCTTTGCCGAAGTCTGCACGGCCGGAAAGCATGTCTCCATTTTTGAGATAAATATCAATTATTGTTGTCATCTTGTCGTAGCCAGCGGCTTCGGCTTCGGGATGAACACGGAAGTCAATCTTATCAATCATTTCTTTGACATCACTTCGGGTTACAACATCATCTCTGAACTGATTCAAACCAGCCCGCCGTTCGATCAACAAAATTGCGATACAGAATTCCATTGAGAATTTTGCTTGAAGTTCATTTGTTGGTTGATGATGTATTAGTGCGTTCGGCATGTTGTGATTAGTGCCGACGGAGATCCTATCGATGTTTGCTGGCAAGAGGTTATGTTTGAGAATTAACTGGAGCATTGTTGTCATACCTGGATGTGTGAGCGAGCCTGAGGGGTGTGGCTTGATAGATATTCCAGGACTGAGAAAACTCCAGGGTTGTCCGAGCTTTCCTTGGATGGAATCGAGAGTGTAGCCACCGCCATGAGCTTGGAAAAATCCTCGAGGCGACTCTAGAATGCGATTGGTGGCTGTGAAACCGTGTCTCGCAAGGTCTGCTGCGAGCACACCTGATTCGGCAGAACGCCCAGCGTGAAAGGGTTTCGTCATCGTACCAAAATTTTCACGAAGTCCTGCAGATTGGCTTGCAGATATAGCCAATGCATAGAGTAGATGTTTAAGTTCAAGCTGGTAAAGCTTTGCGGCTGCAACTGCAGCAGCAAATGTCCCGCAAGTTGCGGTGGAGTGAAAACCTTGCTGGTAGTGTCGCGGAGATATTGCCTCGGCCAGTTTTGTCTCGATTTCAACTCCGAGATGATATGCGAGCATAAAGGAGCGACCTGAGAGGTTCTCTTGCTCTGCGACAGACAACGCGGCTGGTAAGCATGGTGCTGTGGGGTGTGTAAGAAGTCCGTATACTCGGTCTGGACCAGACGCAAGTTGAGTGTCGTCGTAGTCGTCTGCGTGAATACCAATTCCATTCGCAAACGCAGAGAAACGCGGTGGTACTCGCAGGGATGTTCCGATGACAGTGGTTTCGCCGATTAATTTCTGTGAATTCAGATATTGCTGTACTATCCGACCACTATTAGCGACAGAACCTGACAATGCAAGGCCTAGTCCATCCAAGATAGATTTTTTTCCGATGGAGATAAGTTCTTCAGGAAGAGAATTCCATTCGGTAGAGAGAACGAATTCTGCAACCTCTTTTGTAAGTCCTTCTCCCTTTGTTGATTTCAGGTCTGGGGTGAAATGTTGCACCTTTTTATTACTGCTGCTTACAGACATCAATGACCTTTCGAAGTGATTATTGCTTCAGTCTTTTCTTTCTTAAATATCTGGAGTGCCTTGCCACCTTCTGATGATAGATCGAAACGGAGTAATAGTAAGGCTAGCAGTAGCAAGTACAAAGAACAAAAGAGCTATTGGTCTAGTTAAGAAACCTCCCCATTCCTGGTTAAAAAGGATCATAGATTGTGCGAGTGAGGTCTCGACTAATCCTCCTAGTACTAACCCCATAATGATAGGGGCGGGTCCAAACCCATGACGCTTCAGTATGAAGCCTAAAAAACCAGCGATAAGCATGATCCATACATCGACCATAGATTGTTCGATCCCGTAAGCGCCGACCATACTGAGTATAAATACCGTTGGCCATAGGAGGGTTTTTGGAACAAGGCTCACACGGGAAAAGAATTTGGCAAACCAGACACCGATGAACAGGAACAAAAGGTTGGCTATTAGCATAGAGAAAAAAATGCCGTAGAGAAGTGAAGGTTGCTCTTGAAATAAATAAGGTCCGGGGCGTAATCCGTGGACTTGAAGCCCTCCCATTATGACAGCAGCAGTGGCGCTTCCCGGAATACCGAGGGCCAGTGTAGGAACCATTGCACCACCAGTTGC
>CAZFLB010000205.1:0-8620 GCA_964518945.1 uncultured Acidobacteriota bacterium
CGTTGATGTTTGCTTCAGAGGCTGGGGATTCGCAGATAGTTAAACTCTTACTTGATCGGGGAGCAGAAGTTAACGGTAGAGAGTCTACAGGTGGACATACAGCTCTCATGTTTGCTGCGGCTTCAAATAATAGCGATGTCATCCGTACCCTTATTGATAATGGTGCTGAATTTAGTTTGGTGACTGAAGTAATAGATGTCCCGACATTGAATGAAGCTCTTCTTAAAGGTTTTCAAGACCGCTTAAAGGATCTTAGTGCGAAACAGGCGGAAGCTGTAGCTGCTGCTGGAGGTACGGTTGCGGTTAGTGAAGAGAAGCAAGAGCCTGAGAAAACTTCTGAGAAGAAGCGAAATGTATTCGCAAGACTTTTTGGATGGCTTAAAAGGGGGAACAAGAAAGAGGAAGAAAAGCCTCAATACAATCGTCGTCGACGCGATCCGTTTGGTGAAAGGGTTGGTAAGCAAGGCGGAATGACCGCATTGCTATTAGCAGCTCGTAATGGGCACAAGACTTCGGTTGAGGTTCTCCTTGATGCGGGTGCTGATATCAACCAAGTAGCTGACGGTAGTAAGACGAGCCCATTACTGATAGCAACGATGAATGGTCATTTTGATCTAGCGAAGTTTCTACTTGATCATGGTGCAGATCCGAATTTAGCGGCAGAACCCAGTAATGTAACCCCGCTTTATGCAACTATCAATCTTGCGTGGGCGCCACGTTCCGCATACCCTCATCCTACGTCGCAAAAACAACAGAGAATTGATCATCTAGAGTTAATGGAAGAGTTTCTTCTTAAGGGTGCAGAGCCTAATGCGCGTTTGAGTAAAAAAGTTTGGTTTATGGGATTTAATTTTGATCGAACTTCGATTGATGAGGTTGGTGCAACTCCATTTTGGCGTGCTGCTTATGGAAGTGATGTTCCTGCAATGCGATTACTTAGGTCTTATGGTGCTGATGTGAATATACCTACAAGTAATTTAGGAGGACGTGCTCCTGAAAACCAAACTCCGCAACCTGAAAAAGATTTGTCTGGTGCACCGACAGTTCCTTTAGGAGGACCTGCAATGACACCACTTCACGGGGCTACTGGAGCTGGTTTTGGTGAGGGCTTTGCTGGAAACGACTACCGAAATCATCCAGCTGGATTCATGCCGGCTGTCCGATATTTAGTGGAGGAGTGTGGAGCAGATGTTAATGCGCGCGACCATGAAGGTGGTACTCCGCTGCACAATGCTGCAGCCAGAGGTGATGTTGAAATGATCAAATATCTTGTTTCAAAAGGCGCCGATCCCACTTTTCTGAACCGCGATGGACAGAGTACTGCTGACATGGCTAATGGGCCGGTGCAACGTACTCAGCCTTTTCCAGAAGCACGTGATTTACTTGTTCAGCTGGGCGCGATCAACCATAACAAGTGTCTGACTTGTTGAACGGTTGATTTTTGGTACAAGACTTACTACAGGGCGCATCTGTTCGATTTACTGACGGACTAAATTTTCGGATCAGATGGTCGCTTGTTTAGTGTAAGCTGCTCTGTTTTTAGCAAATTGTTGGAATCCAAATATCGACGAAGGATTTTTGCGTGTTGCCACATTGCTGATTTCAACTTGGCATTGTATAGAAGTGCTGCAGGGTGATAGAGCACCATGAACTGAATGCCTGGGTAGTCTCTGAGTGTGAAAAATTTTCCTGCCTCATCAGACATGGAAAAAGTGGTTTTTGATTTATCCATGTGTTTGAGAGCTGTGGCTCCGAGAAGGAGAATCACTTTGGGTTTTACTAGCTCTATTTGACGGTTCAGATATGTCATGCATTCCGCTACCTCACTCCCTCTGGGATTTCTGTTGGCAGGAGGGCGACATTTCACTACGTTTACTAGTAGCATATCTCGGTTTGTATCAATGCCCACTGCGCTCATAACCTTATCGAAGAGTTTCCCCGCCCGGCCAACGAAAACAACTCCCTGCTTGTCTTCGTTTTCACCTGGGCCCTCGCCAATAGTCATAACTTCAGTAGATGGATTGCCACGGTCGACTACAATATTGGTTCGCGTTGTATGTAACGGGCATTTGTCACATTCACTTTCGCGAAGTTTTTTTTGGAACTCTAAATAGCTGGCAGAACCGATAATAGAGTTACTACCTGCGTCAAACAGGTCAAATTGCATCAGGGAATTGAGTCTAACACACGGTATTTGTTACTTATTGATAAACAGCAAATTTTTGAAAATTGGCAATTAGTGGGAGTGGTGTTCACCAAAAACTTCACGTAGCCGGTCGGAAATTTCTCCGAGGGTGACGTTGGCATTAACGGCATCTAAAAGGGCTGGCATAAGATTTTTGTCGATACGTGCTGTTTGCTCAACGGTATCGAGTGCTTCGTTGGCTTCAAGTTGATTGCGACGTGTTTTGAAAGCTTTAACTCGATCTACTTGTTCGGCTTCTATCTTTGGGTCCAATGAAAAAACATCGATCGGTACCTGTTCATCCTTCTCAAAGGAATTAACACCGATGACAATAGAATCTCCTGACTCGAGATCCTTTTGAAAACTATATGCTGTAGTGTGAATCTGCTCTTGTGGCCAACCGCCCTCAATTGCTGCTAATGCTCCTCCCCGTTGATCAATTTGCTGAAAAATAGTTTCTGCTTCTTGTTGAATAGAATCTGTAATAGATTCGATAGCATAAGAACCGCCCATTGGGTCGACTGTGCCAGCAACTCCTGTTTCATACGCAATTATCTGTTGTGTCCTTAGGGCAAGTTCGGCTGTTTCTTCGGTAGGCAGACCAAGAGCCTCATCTAATGCATTGCAGTGAAGAGATTGAGTGCCTCCAAGGATAGCAGCAAGTGCTTGGATTGTAGTTCTAATTACGTTTATTTCTGGTTGTTGGGCGGTCAGCGTCGAACCCGCTGTCTGGGTATGAAATCTAAGCATTTGCGCACGAGGATTTACAGAGCCATAGCGATCTCGAAGAAGTTGACCCCACATTCGACGGGCAGCACGAAACTTAGCTATCTCTTCTAGAAAATTTCGATGTGAGTTGAAGAAAAAAGACAACCTCTGACCGAAATCGTCAATCTTTAGTCCAGCTTTAGTAGCAGCTTCAACATAAGCGATGCCATTGGCAAGAGTAAAAGCGATCTCCTGGGCTGCAGTCGCTCCGGCTTCACGAATGTGATATCCGCTGATGCTGATGGGATTGAACCTTGGGAGTCTGTCTTGGCAGAACGCTATTACATCTGTTGTGATACGCATCGATGCTTCCGGAGGGTAGATATAAGTTCCGCGAGCTATGTATTCTTTCAAGATGTCGTTTTGAATAGTTCCTGCAAGTTTGTCGTCTTCGACTCCTTGTCGACGGCCAACGGCCACGTAAAACGCTAGCAGAATGCTTGCAGTAGCGTTAATAGTCATTGATGTTGAAACCGTGTCGAGTGGAATTTTTTCGAACAACCTTTCCATATCCTCAATTGAGTCAATGGCAACTCCAACGCGCCCGACTTCACCGCGAGACATTACGTGATCTGAGTCATAGCCAATCTGCGTTGGCAAGTCAAAAGCAACAGATAGGCCGCTTTGCCCTTGTTTTAATAGATAGCGGTAGCGTTTATTTGACTCTGCTGCAGTTGCATAGCCAGCGTATTGTCGCATGGTCCATAGGCGGCCTTTATACCCAGAAGGGTGGTTCCCGCGCGTGAACGGTTGTTGACCTGCACGGCCTAGCTTGGATTCGGCGTTCCAGTTCTCTAGGTTTTCACTGTCGTATTCACTATTTAGTTCTTTACCTGAGCTGGTGGTGAAATAAGAATCACGGAGTTCAGACATGGGTTGATGCTAGCACAGTGCTGGGATGTAAAATTGAATTAGATGTTTGTTTCGGACATTCTAGAACGATTATTACTGAAACTTTGTAGTTGTCTCAACGCTTCGTATATAACAATTCCCACTGATGTTGACAGATTAAGCGAGCGAACAGTTCCGCAATGCATCGGTATAGAGACAAGACGTTCTTGGTAACTTTGACGAATAGTTGTCGGAAGTCCTTCTGTCTCTTTGCCGAACACAAGAACACTATTACTTTCAAAGCATGTGTCCCAAATCGTACGTTCCGCTTCTGGTGAAATAAAATAGGGTGGGTCCCACATCGCTAGTTTTGTCTCTAGGGTTGACCAGTTTGACCAGACTTTGACTGAAACCTCAGGCCAATAGTCAAGGCCAGCTCGTCGTAGTTGTTTAGCTTCCATGGAGAAACCAAGTGGTTTGACTAAGTGAAGTGCAGTACCAGTTGCTAAGCAGGTGCGGCCGATATTACCAGTATTCCAATGGATTTCAGGCTCGATTAATACAACTTGAAGTTTGGGGCTTGTCATTCCGCTATTCACAGTAGTAGCGACAGAAGACTACCTGACCACCCCAAACTTCCGATCGTGCTAAATCCAAAGGACAGAGTTCTTGAAGTTCTTCTTTGAAGAATAGGGGACAACGATCTGCTGTTAGGGGTTCCGTCCTATGTGTTGGCGGGTTCTTATAGGTCCGAGTTTGAGTTTGGAGCGTTACATTGTTCTGTCGAGCCCATGTTTTCATGTCTCTTAGTAAGAGTTGAACTTTGCGTCTTGCCTGCTCGATGGTGATCTCAAGAGATTCATTCTGAGTAATAATAGTTTTAGCACGCTGACGTAGACTAGAGAGCTCAGTATCCTTGTCAATGGTAATCGTCATCAAAAGCGTAAATATCGCCAACTTCACAAGGCGAGCTTAGTCCAAGCCCGGCCTTGGGTCTAGCACAAATCAATACAGTAAACGAAGCTGGGCGGTATTAGTATTTCTTTCGTTTTGAAGCAGCTTTTTCCACGAAAGGTTGACAATAAACTAGACTGCCAATATTGTCTTCGATATTTGGCCGTCCTGCTCGATGTGCTTTGAAGGCAGATGCCATCCCTTCGAGAACGATTGAAAGAGAAAGTTCGGCTTCATACCAACTGCGTGTTAAGGCAAAATCTGTTGGTGATAGTATTCCTGGTCGACCTTTTAGACGAAAAAATTCTTGTTCGATTGGCTCATAATAATTTTCAAAATTCCGGTCTAACATAACAAAGCTTCCAAGCCTGGTTGTTCAATTGTTGAAGCTGCTTCGTGGGTTGCGGCACGAGCTGCTTCCAAAGCAGAGAGACCTTGACGTAAAAAGAGTAAGAATGTAGCAGCAAAGACGTCACCTGCACCAGTTTCGTCAACAACATTTACTCTCTCAGCGGGAACGTTGTAAATTTTTGAACCTGTGAATATACGGGAACCTTCACTACTATTGGTAATCACGAAAATGTTTTCTGAAAGCTTTCGAGCTAACTTTTCCGCATTCGGTGTGTCATCTTGGCTGATGGAGATGAAATCTGCATTAGCAAGAGCTTTTGATGCTTCCAGCCATTTTCTTTTCGACACCCTACCGCTGCAGTCCCATTTTCGAAAAAAACCTTGAGGTGCTACGCCACAGATTCCCGCGGGGGTGAGAGATACTAGCGGTGTTTTGATTTCATGTGTTACGGGGCAGTACAGCACTGCTGCGTCCCGAGCTAGATTAAGATCCCTTAAATGCTTAGTACGAATGTGTGAAGCAATCGAAGTCACTTGCTGATATCTTTTGCCATTCTGATATGTGTTTTGGAATACAGTGTTTGTTTTTGCTGCGATGACTTTTTTCTCTACAGACCTGAGACAATTGGCAAACGGATAGTCGTGTGCAAATGAAGTGACAATGCCTGCACGAGCTCCGAGTCGCTTTGCCGCTAAGGCTGCATAGGCAGCCGCCCCCCCAGGGCGTATTTCTCCGTTGATTATATCTATCGTTACGTGACCTATAGAAATAAATTCCAGAGGCCCTTGCTTCGTCACGTCTAGACTCTTAATATTTGAAAAGATGATATGGACATCTCTTATTGCACAGAACAAACGCCAACTCTTGATGTCGTTTTTGGTTGCAACCTTAATTTCGATTATTTATTTTTATTTTTTTGAATTTTACCAAGAGAGCTCGTCTTCGTGGGTTTTTTTGATGGGATGGATACCTGTTGGTTTGTACTGGGTATGGACATTCTTGAACCTCTTGTATCGTTTAGACCAGCAACCGTTCCGTGTTTTGGATCTTGGCATAGCGTCGGATCAAACTGCGCCAGGCCAATCTTTCGCTCTGGAAATTTATTTAGAAACGCGCCGTAGTACTCAACTCGTGTTTTTAAAAACGCAACTTCGGTGTACGCATTCGCGTGCTACTTCCTCAGGCACCACAAAAGAGGTGATACACGAGTACGAACAGACTTTGGAAGAGAATGCGTTTATTGTTCCTATGGAAGCAAGGACCTATCACGCAAACTTTCCTGTTTCCATAGATGCTCCTTATTCTTTTCGCTCTATGGAGGGAAAGATCTCTTGGACCATCAGAGTGGCGCTGGTTGTTGATGGTTGGAATGATATTCATGATGAACTTGAAGTTACGGTTGTGCCAGGGATAACCGGATGACAAACGGTTGAAGCGATCTGTTCTGATTTACAACCTGAAATCCGGCAAGAAACGCCGAAAGGTGGAATTCTTATCCAGAATTCTTTCCGGTCTCGAAGGTTTGGGTCTCTCTGTGTCACCTTGTCAGACAAAATATAGGAACCATGCAACTGAAATAGCTCGTAAAGCTGCTGCACGGGGTATTGATGTTGTTGTTGTGTGGGGAGGTGATGGAACTCTTAATGAAGTTGTTGCTGGTTTGGTCAATACACGCACTGTGATGGGAGTAATTCCTGGCGGTACGGTAAATGTTTTTGCTCGTGAAGTAGGTATTCCGATGCATTTTGAGATGGCCATGAAAATTCTTATTGATGGAAGTGTTGTCAGAATCCCTGTGGGTATTGCTAACGACAGACCATTCCTTTTAATGGCTGGAGTGGGTCTGGATGGAGAGGTGTCATATCAGTGTGAACCGCGCTCTCATTGGGGGTTAAGTACTATTCCTTTTTGGGTCCACGGGTTGCGGCTTCTTGTAACTCACTCTATGGCAGGTATTAGAATTCGCGTTGGAGAACGAGAGATTGTTGCCACTGGATTTATTGCTGGAAAAACCAGACGTTACGGTCCTCATTATTTCCTAACACCTGAAGCAAATCTTAGGGAGCCGAAGCTTGATGTCGTTATCTTTCAAGGTTCAAACCGGCGTGACTATCTCCGTTATCTATGGGGTGTGCTCCGAAAGACACACCTGCAGTTTCCTGACGTTGAGCATTTGCAAACAGATCGACTAAGTGTTGCAACCGTAGATCCGGGATCCTGTGTCCGTTATCAACTTGATGGTGAACCTATTGGTTTGGTACCACTAACCTTGGGCGTTTGTGATAAAGCCCTTTCAGTAATTCTTCCGGCAGGATGAAATCAGTCGTTGCCATAGACTCTCAGTCGTGTTGGAATTAGGTGTGAGGTGAGATTATGAAAAGACTTTTTGCGATCTGTGCGATGATTATAGTTTCGGTTGCGCCTAAGTCGGGCGCTGACGATTCAGTTATTGTAGGACGATCCGTCGTTGCAACTGAATTCGGTATCGTTGCGGCTAGCCAGCCTCTTGCCGCACGGGCGGGGGTTTCCTTTTAAGATAGCGGTGGTAATGCGATGGACTCCGCAATCGCTGCTTATGCAACGATAGGACTAATGGAGCCGACTGGAAACGGCATGGGTGGAGACCTGTTTGCTATTATCTACCTCGCTAAGACTGGTGAACTCATTGGCCTGAACTCGAGTGGGTGGTCTCCCAAGGCGCTAACGGTTGAGCACCTTGCGAAACAAGGAATCGTAACAATGCCACGTCGTGGGAGTCATGCTGTGACGGTTCCTGGAGTAGTTGCCGGATGGGATGCGTTGAGTGACCGCTTATGACGTTTGACGTTATGTGAAACCTTGGCACCAGCAATCTTTTATGCTGAGAACGGATTCCCAGTTTCTGAAGTTGTTGCAGGTGGTTGGAAACGTTCAGAAGAAATGTTAGCTAACCGTCCAAATTCAAAGAGGACTTTTCTTCCACATGGGAGTGCTCCCAAAGCAGGAGAGATATTTAAGAATCCGGATCTTGGGCAATCGCTTCGTCGTGTTGCAAGGAGTGGGCGAGACGGATATTACAAAGGTAAAACAGCAAAAGCTATTTTAGCGATCTCAAAGGATACTGGTGGAACGATGAGCGCCTTGGACCTCTCTGAATTCGAGCCCGAGTGGGTTGAGCCAATTACCACAGTGTACCGAGGTTGGACGGTTGCCGAGATTGGTCCCAATACTCAAGGAATCGCCGCACTAATAATGTTGAATTTGATGGAACGTTTCCCGATAAGTGATTATGGATTTCATAGCGCGGAAGCTCTTCATATAATGGTTGAGTCGAAGAAGCTTGCTTACTCAGATATGCTTCACTTTGTGGGAGACCCTCGGTTTTCTCCTATCCCTGTTTCTCAGATGTTGGACAAGTCACACGCGATTAACAGAGCGTCCAAAATTGATGTTGAAAAAGCTCAATGCAGAGTTATGCCTTCAAAATTTGACTCCATTACTGGTGTTGAGGGAGGCGATACGATCTATCTATCAGCTATAGATCGTGAAGG
>CAZFLB010000206.1:0-4321 GCA_964518945.1 uncultured Acidobacteriota bacterium
ATTCACCAACGCTAGAAGCTGCCGCTCTCGATCAGCACGGTGTTCAATAGTTGTTTCGATCAGTCTTGCACCATCCTGAACCGGAGGACCATGTCCTGGATACAAAATGTTCTTAGCAACCGTGTGCAAAAACTGAAGTGAATTTAAATAAGTTGAGAGATGACCATCTTTAGGGTCGATGAGAATAGATGACAAGCTCGATACAAGGTCACCAACAAGAAGTGCTCCATAGCGTGTGTCTTGGAAAGCAAGGTGCCCACGTGCATGTCCAGGAACGTGATAGGTAGTCAAGGCCCATCCAGAACTTCCGTCAGGAGCGGTTCCAAGGTTAAGAACATCACCATGACTTAACGGCTCTCCAAAGCTAGCTCCTTTTAGTTCATTCATGCAATCAACGTGAGCAAACGCCGGAGCTTTATAACGATTTTGCATCTCACTGAGTGCCCCTACATGATCTCGATGGTAATGTGTCAATAAGATTCCCGCAATGGTTCTGCCTTCAGCAACAAGTCCATCCAATAATCTCCATAAACGTTCTTGCTCTATAGGGTCTCTTGGACTTGGATCGATGAGATATAAAACGCTCTCTCCAACAATCAAAGTATTTGTATGAGTGGCCGGAAGCCTCGTCGGCGTTTTCAGGGGGACCAGCAGAATACCTGGTGTGAAATATATACGTGGTAAATTTCCACGGTGGTAGGAATCACTTATCTCGCAGATGCGCTGTTCTGCACCGCGATGCCCACTAGACCATTCTTTTAGAAACATTATCATCGGCGGGGCGATTTGCAGTCTTCCTTGGCGCCATTGCTCTAGCGTGTTAGTCGGTTCAACAAAACTTCCCCCTACAAGTTCACCTTCCCAAATGTCCACTTTTGCTTCTTCGTCAACTAAACATCGAAGAAATACCGTGTCAAAGCCAATCGGAGAAAACGGCGGAGTTCTAAGGCGACAAAATGGCTGAAAGTCCCGAGCATCAAGATATTGACCATATTTGACAAGGATTTCTTGTATCGAAACCTCCTGAGCTAGCAATCTCCTGCGATCGGCATCAAGCACGGTCTTGCTTGGAGGGACACCGCCCCTCGCCAACCAAATACCTGTTTCCTCGAATAACTCACGAGCGCCTGTAACGATAGATAGTGCGACCTCCGGATCTCTTTCACCAGAAACCAATACTGTCTTATCATCTTCATCTACAACCCCACCTGGGAACGCAAACATACCAGCGAAAGCCCTTAGGTTTTTAGAACGCTCAACCAAGAGTAATTCGTTAGGCTTGGCACTTCGGGATACAGCAAGGCTAACTGCTTTTCTGAACACAACACCAATTATAGCCTCGCGATCAGTGCTTACACAGTCACGACAATATAGAGACGAAAAAGAGAAGCTTTAAAACAAACTAGACTTCAGTCTTGGTACAGAAAAATCCGGTTTACAATGGTTGCATCCTCAAACTCTTCAACGAGTCTATCGATTCGGGTTTTGACTGCACCAAACCATTTGAGTTGTTCCAATTCCTCACCTAATGGAACATCCGTTCGTAATGTCGCAAGATTTTTATAAAGGAGAGCCTCGTTTCTATTGTTTCTTAGATTTTCCGCAAGAAATTTTGCACGCCTAGGGCTAACATTCCAACTTTTGGAATCTTCCGGGATCCTATCAATCGACCCATAGGAACTAACAACTTGTGCTGTTGCTTTTTTCCCCCATCCTAGAATCCCTGGTATTCCATCTGCTGCATCACCAACAAGAGCCAAGTAGTCTGGTATAGAACCCGGAAGCACACCAAACTTTTCTTGAACACCAGCCTCGTCCAGAACTATTTGGCGTCTACGATCCAAACAAACAATTCGTTCTTTGCAAACACACTGTGTTAGGTCCTTGTCTGGCGATGCAATAACAATACGTTCCACTTCTTTTTTTCTAGAAAATCGTGCGACCGCAGTAGCTATTGCGTCATCAGCTTCAAAACTAACCATGGGCCAAACGACTAACCCAAGTGCTTGAGCAACTTCTTCTGCGAGACTAAACTGGGCCAAAAGGTCAGAATCAATTCCGTCTCCTGTCTTATACTCTGGAAAAATCTTATTTCTAAACGATTCGATCACATGGTCAAACGCACACGCAACGTGGGTAACACGTTTATCTCGTAACAACGCGAGCATACTATTGAGAAATCCTTTGGCTGCTCCAACTTCATAACCCAATTTGTTTCGAAACTTTGGCGCGCCGTAATATGAGCGAAAAAGCTCATATGTACCATCAACAAGGTAAATTTCCATAACAGAACCTTAGCCAGATTCAGGCTGTGACATTGCTAACTTCCTTTCGACTTTCCAACAATGTGACACAAAGATTGAAATCATAAACAACAAGAACGGCCACAACGGCTGGATAAAAACACCGGCAAGCTTGAAAGTTACGACCCCTATAAGTATGAACAAACGGATTCGAACATAGGTTCTGGTTTTGAATCCAAGCAGCAAAATGACATCAGTGGGAACAAACACTAACAATAGCTCGTTTATTTGAAGTTCAGGCCAAGGAGAAATAGCTGCACCCAACCAAACAATACATGCCGCCAACACACTAAGAACTATCGCTAATTTCTTAGTCGCACTCCATGCCCAAACAAAACAAGTCAATACCAACATCAATAACCAGAAAAGCTTTAACGCAGCATCAACGTCTTCGACAGCAAGCGGTGCTTGGCGTTGATACACAATTTCGGGTGGCTCACCAAACTGTGCATGAATGCTATTACGTAAAACTGAAGGTATAAACATAGCTTGAAATAAATCAATATTTTGGTCAACCCATCTACCGAGAACCAAATCGCCAGCTGCAACCAATCCGGTATGAGTTCCTGCGAAACCTTTCCTAGCAAAATCGCGATAGGTAAGTTTGCTAGAAACTCCTGAGCGACGGAGTACACCTCCGGTAACTTCATCAATTAAATCTCGAGGCTTTGTAGAGCAGTTGTTTAAAAAGTGGCTGTAAGTGTACTCCCGATTCTTTGCAGTAGCCCCCAACGCAAGGCTCTTACTTAAATCTAACACTTGATTCTCTGAAAGCGGTAATCGCTGGCGATAGATGGTCCTATCCTGTGCTTCAAAGGAAAGCAACATAGAAACCAGGTCAGAAACCGAGACCCAAAATTTTGCTCTCCCCAATACAACATCCCTTCCAAGAGCAATAGGATTTGAGAAGTCTGCCGTGCCATAGTTATAACAAAGTCCGCCACCAGCCGACTCAATAGAGACAATGCAAATAGCAGCATGACCAAAATTCGTAAAAAGATGACCTCCAGGACCCATGGTGTAAAGTTCGACATGGGGTTCGCCAGAAGCTTCTCCTCCTGCGAGTGACAGAATGAAAACAATCACAAAGATGTACCGCACGATCAAGGATAATATCGAAGTATGCTTTTCTTTGCTTCTATAAGGAATGCTGAATACACTTGAAGCGTCAGATCTCGAAAATTGATTATGGTCACGAGCTAAATTTCAAGGTAAGCTACGTACTCATGAAACAAAAAAATTGGTTCAATATTCTGGTGTTACTGATGCTCTTAACAAACTCGGGTGGTTTCGGGTGTAGCGACACCTCGTCAACGGAACCGGAGAATATTGAAAACACAACAGAAAACACATCCCAAATCAACCTGTGCGTCCTTCTAACCCCTAACGATATCAAGCAAACATTGGGAGCCTCCGTTAATGCTGGAGAAGCAAATAATGAAGCTCTGGGGCAATGCTCGTGGGCCGCAACAGAGGATTCCAAACTTGTTGTGCTCCTAACCCTAGAAAAAGCCGCACTTCAATCTTTTGAAGATTTTGTTTGGAATTTCGGTGAAGAATTTGGTGGGGAAAATCCTCCGCACGAAGAATTTCACCCTGTCGATATCGCCTCCAGTGATTGGTCAATGTACGACGCTAAACAACACATGGTTCGCACTTTTAAGAATGAGAACGTTTTAGAAGTGAGCGCACCGTCAATGGAAGAAGCAGCAATAGTGACGTTAGCAAAACTCGCGATGGGACGTTTACCGTAGTAGCAACTTCTCATAGGCAGGTAGGACCAGCTGTTGGTATACAAGTGCTCATAGATATTTCGACACACTACTATTAAATCTAAAGAGAACACCGTTCTGATTACAAACAAACTCCACCAGAAGGAAACTGTCTACTGTGACTAAAAGAAATGGACTCACAAATGATGAGCTAAGTTCCGCTCTTGCAACCCTCGATGAATGGACCGTCGTCAATAATAAGCTTTATCGGCATTTTCAATTCAATGATTTTGTAGAAGCATTTGC
>CAZFLB010000207.1:0-6360 GCA_964518945.1 uncultured Acidobacteriota bacterium
TATCCTCACATCGGTCAGATGAGTCTTGTTGATGTGACGGGGGAAACTCTAGCCGTTACAGAGAATCCGAACCTGTCTGATTGGCATGGACAACGTTTCGGTCTGAACTATGCGGCATCAGGCAACATTCTTGTTGGCCCTGAAGTGATAGATGGTTTTGCTGACACGTTTGAAAGTACTGAAGGTTCAGAACTGACCCTTAGTGAGAGATTGATGATGGCACTAGAAAAAGCGGACCAAGCAGGAGGAGATGCACGTGGGCGAATGGGTGCGGTGATAAAGGTTTACAAACCAAGCGCTGGATATCGCGAAACCGAACTATATCTAGACCTCCGTGTAGACGATAGCCCTCATGCTATTGATGATTTGAGGTACCTCTACGAACGCTGGAAAGAGGAGCGTCTCCAACAATATGGCAGCAGAATGATATTGCAGACTCAAGGTGCAGATGTTGCTCGGCTCCAGGAATGGTTGGTTCAGCTTGGGTATGCGGACCCAGACAACTTGGAGATTTTTGATGAGAAAAGGAAACCAACGGGCATCTTTAACGATTCCACGGTAGATGCAGTTTTGGCATTTAAACACGAGTACGACTTAGGTACTGGTCGTAATGCAAATCGAGAAACAGTACTGAAAATGATTGAAATTTTAAAAAATCGCGTGCTTGGTTTAGGCACGGCTTCTTTTTGGAAATAGGAAAGGAACACTGTTGTGAGATTTTTAAAATTATTTTTCTCGCTGTGTTTTTGCGTGCCTGTAATTTTGCTAGTTTTTTCTGTGAGGCCGAGTAAAGGTGGCGTTCAGTCTGGAATTAGCAGTATGTCTATTGCTGGGTTTGACCCTCAGACAGGGGAAGTAGGGATTGCAATGGCATCGCGGTTTTTTGCGGTTGCTCCTATCGCGGTTCATGTGCGTGCTGGTGTGGCTGCGGTAGCTACTATGGGAGGTTCACCCTATAAGGATGCGAACGAGATGTTGGATTGGCTTGAACAAGGGTTAGCGCCTGAGGATGTTGTCAAAAGATTACGAGAACGTTATGGAGATGAGTGGGGTGGTGGTCAGATAAACATTGTTGATGTTCAAGGCCGTAGCATTGCAGTTACTGGAACTGAAAGCATGTGGAAAGGCCACCGATACGGAAAAAATTATGCAGCAGCAGGTAACATTTTGGCAGGCCCTCAAGTTGTTGATGCTTTCGCGGAGACCTTTGAGCAAACGGAAGGAAGTGGGATCCCTCTTGCGGAACGTCTCTTGGAAGCTTTGTTTGCTGCTGATCGTGCAGGGGGAGATGCTCGGGGGCGTATGGGAGCAACTTTAGTCGTTAAGAAAAGGCGGCCGGGCGGGTTGAGTCCGCAAAATACCGACCATTACGTCGACCTACGAGTTGATGATAGTCGTAGTGCGATTCATGATTTACGAAACCTCTATTATCGATGGCGGTCCATTCGTACAGAGGAACCAGGATTTCGAGTCATGGAGCAAAGTCGTGGTGAAGATGTTCAGTGGCTACAGATTTCACTGGCAACCCTAGGTTATCTTTCGTTTGAAGAAGCATCTGTTTTTGATGTGAACGGCAAGCCGTTGGGGGTGTTAAACCGAGCAACTGCTGAGGGGTTGGTTCGTTATAAGAAGGACCATGGAATGGGGGGGACACCCTCCGCTGGGCTAGAGGTGGTGAACGCACTGCGCCGTGAGCTTGCGGGGCATCTAATTCAGGTCGTGGGTCCGTTAGATACTGAGGCTATGATCATCTATCAAAGAAATGGCGGAGATCTTCCTTCCAGGAAAAAGGAATAGCAGCGGTTACGAGGGTTAATGAGTTTTAGAAAATGAACTAAGGCATGCTGCTGCTATTTGTGTTTGCAAGAGGTCTTATTACAAGAACACGTAGTAGATAAAAAAAGGGGAGGCTGTAACAGCCTCCCCAAATTTTAATTCTAAGCGTAAGGGCTTTTTAGAAAACCCACTTTAAACCGAAGCGGATTAGCCTAGGAGCTAGAATCCGTGACGGTTTTTGGAAGCTGAGTCCAATACGGTCCGAATACTGCTGTACAGTGTTTCCAGTTTGGATATTGAAGAGTTCCAGAACCGGCTCGATGTGAGCGGAGTCACTAACAGCGATTCGCTTACTGAGTCGCAAGTTGATGAAGTTAGTAAAAGCTTCTGCACGATCCTCACCACGCTGGGCTACTCGGATGACGCGAGTTCCTTGAGTGAGTCCTTTGACAGAGAGCGTTCTATTCATCGGTTGACCTGCTCGGCCACGGTAGTTTCCGGAAAACATAACATCGCCTGGTAGCAGGTAACTTCCAGCAAATGTCAGTGTCCAAGGTAGGTCGTAGAACACCGAACCATCATCCCTGTTTATGAGTTGATTTGGGTCGTTAAAGTCGATACCTGTATAGTAACCGTCAGACTGATCAAACCCCTGGTGGCTGTTTAAAGTAATACCACCTAGCATTTGCCAGTTATTGCTCATCCGTTTGCGAAGGTCTATCGCGATGCCATCGTACTCACTCTTGAGAACATCTACGTTTTGAATGACTCGTTGAGGTGTGACCATATAGGCAGGGTCAAGATCAAAGACAGTTATTGTTCTTGCACCACCAATCGGGTCATCAAAAGAGTGGCTGACCGGGCTATAAGCGGAAGTTGGACGGGAGTTGTCTACACGAGCAATGCCGCCACGGTGATGACGCCGGATGTAGCGGGCGCTCATCGATACATCGCCTGAAATTTGATGCTCAACTCCGATGTCGACAAGGTCACTATATGGGCGAGTAGTGTCCGGGTTGTAAGTTGTGGTAAGGCCTCCACTGAAACCTACTGTGTACAGTTTCGTAAGGTCTAACTCAGGGCTGTCTGAGTAGCCGCCACTTGGGCCTTTAGCAAGGAATAAGTCGCCGTCTATATCATTCCATGGAACAGCGACGCTACTTCCGCTTACTGGGTTAACACCTTGGGTGAACTGCGAGCCCGTCTGTATGTAAGTACGTCCGTAGTAAGCTTTTAATGCTGTTCGACCGGTGCCAGAGATGTCGTAAGACATACCAAGGCGAGGTGCTATATTCATTGGCCAGTTTGGAACGTCCTTGATTTCTCCGTAGCTCCTAGCTCCTACCCATGAACCGGCAGGGCTGGTTTGTGGAGGAACTCGGCCGTTGATACCGTCGAAACGGACACCAAGGTTAAGCGTTAGTCTGTTGCCTACTGTCCAAGCGTCCTGAACGAAGGCGCCCCAAGTATTCAGTCGTTGATCAGATGTTGTTGGGGTGTCGTAGAGTACTACTTCGTCTGCTACACCATTGATAGCGCGAAGCAACATGTCGCCATTTCGTTCCAACTCTGTCTGAAAGCGTTCGCGACCAATTTGAACACCAAACTTGAAGTCATGGCCGCCACCAGGTGTGTCGACAAAGTAACTTACGTTGGCATTGAATTGATTACGATGATTTGGGTTGAAATATTCGTTAGGAGCACAACGAAGCGCTTGGCCTCGACCTGTGTCATGGAGAGGAATAGCGCCGTTACACTTCTCATTATAAAAGTAAGGAGATATTCCCCACATTCTTCCAACACGAATATCTAGAAGAGCTTGTGTACCCATTACTCTGTTCCAGTTAAACACCGCATTGTGAGCAGGCTGTTTCTGAAAGGAAGTTGCAGCACTTTCTGCAAAAGATTGGCCGGCTCTGTTACGGTGGTACCGGTATTTCCAGTTTTTGCTAGCCATAAAAAAGATTCTGTCTTTTTCGGTTGGTTGCAACGTCACCTTCCCCATTAGGTTTCGGATCGTATTGTCATCCAAAACAGGACCCCCGTCGTCACCGAGTCCATCCGTACCAGGAAGATATTGGTCAACTCTCCACCAGCGTACTGATGAGAAAAACCATGCTTTGTCACGGGCAATTGGGCCACCCAGCATTCCTTGTATATCGTATGAGATATCAATAGGGTTGCCGCTTCTGCCAGTGTCTGAGCCAGCTTCGATTCCAAGTCGGCTGGCTAGATCGCCGTCTACGTTGTTTCCTTGCATTGAGTCGTTAGCCCAATAAGCGGATTGTGTTCCCGAGAAATCATTGCTACCTGAACGGGTTACCATGTTCATGTAAACTCCGGCCACGTCACTCTCAGCTGTCATTGCTGATGTTTGGAAGTTGTACTCTTCAAACATGCCGAAATCGTAGTACTGCATTGTCCAGCCACCGGAACCGCCGGGCCAATTCACCTTGAGACCGTCTATAGAGAAAGATTTTTGGCTGTTTGCTGAACCACTAATTTCCAGCTGGTACTGTTGCATGCCGCGGTTGCCGCCGACATCCATTTGCCCAGTGATCATGCCTGGTACAAGGGCTGCCATTTCCCAGGGGTTACGTCCTGTCGGGACAGCTTCGTAGAGGCTTTCGTCGATGTTAGTTGATGTAATGTTGGTCCTTACATCAACCACCGGAGCCTCACCTGTAACTGTGATTGTCTCTTCGACTCCCCCAACCCTCATCTCAACATTTAAGGTGGATGTGCGAGCAACAGCAACTTCGATGTTTTCCTGAGTCATCGTAGAGAATCCAGCTAGCGTAGAGGATAAGTTGTAGGCTCCTGGGGACAGTGTACGGAACACGTAACTGCCATTCTCTGAGGTTACCGCGGTACGGGTACCACCAATCAGAGCATCGCTCTCAATGGTAACGGTAACGCCTGGCAAAACACCGCCCTGCTCATCAGTTACAGTTCCTGTTATGGTTCCGAACTGTTGCTGGCCGATAGCCAGTCCTGACAAACTTAGGACTAGAAATAAAGATAACAACACTCTTAGAGAAGGCATCCTAGGTATTCCTCCAAAAACTAACGATTAGTTGGTTCTTCAATAAACGACTAAAATTACAGACAGAATTACTTATAAGCAATCAGCTTATACATGATTATTGTGGCTTTGTCCACTCTGTCAACGTTAAATATTGCGAAAAAACTTAACAGCTGTTTTTGCTGGATGCTTCATTTTATTTTTGACGGGGATTGTGCTGAAATAAAAGGATCGATTCGGTTAAAATTAAGTTGTAAACTCGGATTTTGCTGAGTTGTTTGTTTATTGATGTTGCCTTGTTATGCTGCTTTGATTTGAGAGATATCCCTATAAGGAGGGAGAAATGAAATTACTAAAGAGTTTGCTCTACGCCACGTTTGCTCTAGGAGGTGTGACAGGGTGTGTTTCTGAAGAGGCATCAATTGATTCGACCGCCGTCCTGTTCGAGGATGCACGGGTAATCACTGGCACCGAGAGCGAGCCGTTAGAAAATGGTTTTCTTCTTGTGGACAACGGTCAATTTATAGCAGTAGGAGCGGCCAATTCTTTTGAAGTGCCGGAAGGTGTTTCTCGTGTGTCTTTGTCGGGTAAAACGGTGATCCCGGCAATTGTAGATGCTCACACGCATCTTGGACAGACCCGGGAGGCGCTAGTCAAAGACTTGCAAAGCCGTGCATATCATGGAATTAGTGCAACATTGAGCTTGGGTCTTGACGATGCAGGTGCACCACTAGACATGCGAGGTGAAGTCGTAAATGAAGCAGCTCTTTACCGCTCAGCTGGAAGGGGGATTACCGCACCGGAGCCTGGACGTTCAGAGGTGCCGCACTGGGTTACCAGTGAGGATGAAGCACGTCAGGCTGTCCGTGATGAAGTGGCACGAAACGTTGATTTTATTAAGATTTGGGTTGATGACCGTAGCGGACAATACGAGAAGCTTAGCCCTGCGCTGTACGGCGCAGTAATTGATGAGGCTCATAAACACAATGTGAAAGTAGCTGCACATATTTTCGCGCTTGAGGATGCTAAAGAACTGTTGCGCGCAGGTGTAGATGCTTTTGCACATGGTGTTCGTGATCAAGATGTCGATGATGAGTTTGTGGCGCTTGTTAAAGAGCATTCCAACGTCGTACTGATCCCGAATATGCCAAATCGTGGTGTTCCCACGGATCTTGGATGGCTAGCTGGTTCAATACCGGCTGAGCTATTAACAGAAATGCAAGAATCAGCGCAAGAGAACCCAGGAGCACAGGAACGGTTTGCCGTACAAGCCCGTAATCTGGCGAGATTAAGTGCGGAGGGTATGCAAATCGCTTTTGGTACTGATGGCAACACTCCATGGGCCCCACACGTTGAAATGGAGGACATGGTGTCCTCTGGAATGACTCCCGCGCAGGTTTTAGTTGCTGCAACACGTAACGCAGCGGCAATAGCGGGTTTTAGTGAGACAGGCACGATTGCGGTAGGCAAAAGCGCAGACTTTGTCGTTTTAGATGCGAATCCTCTTGACGACATTACAAACACGCGCTCGATTGCAGCAGTGTATCTCCGGGGACAAA
>CAZFLB010000208.1:0-2580 GCA_964518945.1 uncultured Acidobacteriota bacterium
TGGAATGCGTACTAAAAAAGTTCGTCTGGGCACTGTTTGCTTTGCCAGTACTCCTCTACGTGATCCAATACTACTCGCCATTCAGTGGGCTAGTTTAGATATTCTTACTGAAGGGCGTACTGTGCTGGCCGTCTGCAATGGACCCAGCGCCAAAGATGGAGAAAACTTTGCCCGTGAACTAGAAGTCATGGGAGTGGCCTCCCATGAACGTGCAGCCCGCTTAGTAGAAACTGTAGGGTTGCTTCGTCGTTTCTGGAGTGAAGAAAGTGTCACACACGAAGGCAGATTTCATCAATTCGAAAATGTGAACGCACTACCCAAGCCAATCCAAAAACCTCCACCGATCTTCATTGCTGTTAACCCAAAACTATACAAAACTACTGAAGAGGTAGTGCAGCGCTCTTTGCGTAGAGTAGCCAAACATGCAGATGGTTGGCAGGCCGACTCCATACCAGCTGAAGATTTCGGAAGACGGCTTGCAACAATTAAGCAGCTCATGGTTGAAGAAGGACGTGATCCTTCTAAATTGGAGTCTTGTCCCCACATCATGGCCAATATCAATGACGACCCAGAAACAGCACTTACAGAAGCCATGGAATATCTGACACTTTACTATCCCGCTGGTTATATATCGCGTGAACAAGCCGATGATTGGTTTGCCTACGGACCGCCTGAAAATGTTATTAAAAAAATCAAAACGTACATCGATGTGGGTTGTACTACTCCCATTATACGCTTTTGTTCACGCGATACTCAGGGACAAATGCAGCGTTTTCTCAAAGAGGTATTGCCAACTTTACGAGCAAATAAAAAAGATGAATAACCTCCCCTATTTTTTCTGGAATCAATAATGTCGGAAACAAGCAAAAATGGGAACAATGAGGTGATTAACTCTCAGTCTGATAGCTTACCAAAACCTTCAGAACCAATTATTCAGGTTCAAAACGTCTCCAAAGTCTTCCATAGCCAACACCAGGATGAAATGACAGCTCTGAAGGACTTTACTCTGGACATTTCAAAAGGGGAATTTGTCACGGTTGTTGGTCCCAGTGGGTGCGGCAAATCTACCCTCATAAAATTAATTGCTGGATTACTTTCGGTCACCAAGGGGAACATCCTTTTACAGGATCGGAGGGTTGAAGGTCTGAACACTCAAGTCGGCTACGTCCCCCAAGAAAGTAAGCTCTTCCCTTGGCTGACCTTAGAAGAGAATGTTGGCTTCGGCCTAGAATGCCGAGACTATTCTGAAGAAGAACGTCAACATCGCATCCGCCATTATATTGAGTTAGCCGGATTGACTGGATTTGAAAAGCATTACCCTGCTGAATTATCAGGAGGAATGGCCAAAAGGGCATCTATTATTCGCTCATTGGCTTACGATCCCCTAGTGATATTAATGGACGAACCCTTCGGCCCCCTGGATGCTCAAACACGTATGATTCTCCAAGATGAACTCCTCAAAATCTGGGAGAGAATGCAACAAACTATTATTTTCGTTACCCATGATCTAGTGGAAGCAGTAGCCCTAGCCGATCGAGTTGTAATCATGACTCATCGTCCCGGTCAGATAATGGATATTGTGCAAGTTCCTATGGATCGTCCACGAAATATTTTTGAAATCCATCGGCAGAAGGGCTTTGATGAAACCTACAGTCACCTGTGGAGCATTTTTCGACACGAATTGGGTATTCAGCCGAAAAACAAGGATTCCATTGACCAATCATGAAAAATCCTACCCCAAATCTCTCTTAAACTATCATCATTAAAATCGTTGATCTTCCTAGTATACTTTACTGGTAATTCTGCACGGTGTTAGAATCCTCTGCATTCAAGACCCTTAAAGGAAATAAATCTATGGCGTCCCAAGGGGATACAACAGCTAATTCAAAAATAAATCTCCGGCGTTGGAAACGAAAGTTTTGGATCAATTTTTTAAGAATCAGTATGGTTGGACTGTTTCTGGCCCTGTGGGAATTTGTTGCAGGCCGGTGGATTGAAATTCTACTAATTAGCAGTCCCAGCCTTATTTTCTCAGCTTTTCTATCTAACCTCGAATCGGGAACTCTAATAGGACATACGTGGGTAACCTTAACAGAGATTGGCATAGGATTTCCTTTGGGCGCTATTTTCGGCATTGCAATGGGGTATCTGTTTGGACAAAACAGAACACTAGCAGAAATCTTCGAACCAATCATTATCGCCCTATATGGAATTCCACGGACTGCCCTAGCACCCCTTTTTATTGTCTGGCTTGGAATCGGAATTTGGTCAAAAGTGGGAGTCGTTTTTTTACTGACCTTCTTTTTAAATTTCTTCAATACTTATTCTGGCATGAAACAGATGGATCGAGAATACATCGATCTAGCCAGACTGATGGGGGCCAAAGGATATAAGCTCGGCTATAGGATTATTTTGCCCGCCTTGTCTCCACACATCATGACTGGCCTAAAGACCAGTATTCCCTTCTCTGTTATCGGGGCTGTGGTAGGAGAGTTCATTGCTGCTATCGAAGGAATTGGATTTTTCATTCGCTTATCTGCAGGCATTTTCAGAACTGCTGACGTCTTTGTAGGAATTATA